>VERU01000357.1 GCA_018882485.1 Rhodoferax sp.
TGGCAGGAACAGGTAAAACGCCAGAACAATGAAATTGCCCGCGAGTTCACCAACGGCCTGAAAGATCTGGGGCTCGACGTGGTGCCCAGTCACACCAATTTCGTGCTCATCCAGTTCGACCAGCAGTCATGCACCGCGCAACAGGCGTTTGATCACCTGTACAGCAAGGGAGTGGTTGGGCGACTGTTCACCGCTGCAGCGTACCGCAACATGCTGCGGATCACCATCGGTCGGACCGACGAAATGGCGACCACTCTGGGTGCGATGCGTTCACTTCTGCATCGCTAAACTGCTGCCGTGACGACCACCAATCCGGCATCCATCCCAGGGGGGCCCCAGCGCTCCGCTGCGCGCAAGGCAGTGCCTTGGCATCGCAGCACGTGGTTTGAATCCCTGCTTTTTGCCCTCTTTTTGGCGGCTATTCTGTGGCTGGTTCTTCGTGGCGCACAAGGCATGGGCTACCAGTGGAAGTGGGACAAGGTGCCGCGCTACCTCGTTCGCTTCGTGGATGGGGAAATCATCTGGGGTGCGCTGACCAAAGGGCTCTTCGTCACGCTCGATATTGCATGGAAGGCCGGTGTTCTCGCCCTGGTTTTCGGCCTGGGCACCGCGCTGTTGAGACTATCGCGAACGGTGGTTGGGCCAATCATCGCCTGGGCTTACATCGAAGTGGTCCGCAACACGCCCATCCTGGTCCAGATCCTGATCACCTACTTCATCATCGCGGCCATCCTGGGTATTCCCCGGCAATGGGCTGGCATCCTGTGCCTTGCAATGTACGAAGGCGCTTTTGCGGCAGAGATCATCCGAGGAGGCATCTTGGCCATACGTCGGGGCCAATGGGAGGCTGGATACAGCCTGGGCATGACAGAGCGGGACCTGTATCGCGACATCATTCTGCCGCAGGCCGTTCCCTTGATGCTGCCTCCGCTGGGAGGTGTTCTGGTCAACCTCGTCAAGCATTCGGCAATCGTGAGCGTGATCGCGGTTTTCGACCTGACCACCCAGGCTCGAACCATCGTCTCGGACACATTCATGTCGTTCGAAATCTGGCTGACCACCGCGGCCATGTACCTCGTGATCACCATCACCCTGTCATTGGGGGTTCGATGGCTCGAACGCCGGTATCGCCGGCCCTGACGCGGTCTATGCAGCGCTACTCGCTTTTCAGCCTGCTGCGGCACGGGCTATCGCACCACCGGCACTGGCAGCAGGCCTGGCGCAAGCCCAAGCTCCGGCCACATTACGACGTGATCATCATCGGCGCAGGCGGACATGGACTGGCAACCGCCCACTACCTGGCGCTCAACCACGGCATCACCAACGTGGCCGTCTTGGAACGGGGATGGCTGGGAGGCGGCAACATCGCCCGCAATACGGTCACGATCCGTTCCAATTACCTGAGAGATGAAAGCATCCCTTTCTACGTCAAGTCGGTTTCTTTGTTCGAAAGCCTGACGAAGGAACTGAACATCAACCTGATGTATTCGAAGCGAACCATGGTTGACGTCGTGCAGACCTCGTCCAAGATGCGGGACTTGCGACGCCGCATGTTGAACATGGCCAACCATGGATCCTCTTACGAACCCATCTCCATTGAAGAGCTGCGACGGCGCATTCCGTCTTTGACGGGCGGTGGGCCTGATGCCCGCCTGCCCATTGTGGGGGCCATGGTCCATACCGATGCAGCAGTTTGCCGCCACGACGCGGTGGCCTGGGGCTTCGCCCGATCGGCCGACCACATGGGAGTCGAGCTTCACGAGAACACGCCCGTGCAGGCGCTGCTGCGCGGCGATGATGGCCGAATCGCGGGTGTACGAACGCCCTTTGGGGTCATTCAGGCCCCCACGGTCGCGGTGGTGGTGTCAGGCCATACGACGACCTTGACCGAAACGGTCGGGCTTCGACTACCGGTCAAGACCATCAATCTGTCCGCCTTCGTGTCCGAGCCGATCAAGCCGGTGATCGATGTCATCGTCAACTGTCCCGATGTCGGCGTCTATCTGAGCCAGTCCGACAGGGGCGAATTGATCATCGGGGGCGCCAACGATCCTGGGCAATCATTTCGGCGAGATATCAAACAACATGTCTTCGAAGACGCCGTCGCCGCGATGCTGGATCTCTTCCCGACGTTTGGGCGGCTCAAGCTGATGCGGCAATGGGGCGGGACGCTGGACATTGCCCATGATGCATCGCCCATTGTTTCCGGTACGTCGATCCCCGGGCTTTACGTCTCCGCAGGATGGTGGGGTGGGTTCAAGGCCGTTCCAGCGGGCGGCTACACCCTGGCTCACCTGATTGCCACTGGTGAGCCCCATCCCCTGATCCGTCCGTTTTCGCTGGATCGATTTCGTCATCTGGACTATGTTCTGGAGTCGGGGACGACAACAGCCCGCTAGACCATGCTGCTGATTCCATGCCCCAACTGTGGTCCGCGCATCGAAACCGAATTCGTGCTGGGCGGTCCCGTTCGAGCACAACGACCTGAGGACGCCAGCGGCGTCTCTGCCGACGAGTGGATCGACTACCTGACCGTTCCCGACAATCCGCTGGGACTGCTGCGTGAGAAGTGGTGGCACGCCAAGGGGTGCGGAGCCTGGATGGTAGTCGTGCGTGACACGCGGACCCACGATCTCAATCCCTCCGAGAACACGCATGGATGATGGATTGCGCTTGCCGTCCGGAGGGCTCATAGACCGTGACAAGCCGATAACCTTCCGGTTCAACAACCGCGACTACCAGGGCTTCGAAGGCGACACGCTGGCCTCGGCACTGTTGGCCGCGGGGGTCCGCCTGACAGCCCGCAGCTTCAAGTTCCACCGTCCACGGGGCGTCACATCAGCAGGTGTTGACGAACCGTCATCCATCGTGGAATTGCTCGGCCCCGAACAATCTGGCAATCACCCGATTACCAAGGTCGCTCTGCGCCACGGTCTGGTAGCCCGCTCGGTCAATTGCTGGCCCAGCGCGAATTTTGACGTGATGTCCGTGAACCAGTGGTTCTCGAGATTACTGCCTGCAGCGTTCTATTACAAGACGTTCATGTGGCCCAGCTGGCACATGTGGGAGCCGGGTATCCGCCGCCTGGCCGGGCTGGCCCGGGCACCCGTTACAACACCTGCCGCGGGAAGTTATGAAACCCGCTACGGTCATTGTGATGTGCTGGTGGTGGGGGCGGGGCCGGCAGGATTGATGGCCGCACTGGTCGCTGGGCGTGCCGGATGCAGGGTGATGCTGGTCGATGAAGGCGCGGAGCCAGGGGGGCGGCTGCTGGATCACCGAAGTCGAATCGACGGAATTTCAGGGGGCGATTGGGTGGCGGGTGTGGTCGCCGAACTGGACTCCCGCTTGAACGTTCGACGCCTGCCGTCGACCAGCGTCTGGGCCTACCGGGAAGGCAATCTCCTGATCATGACGCAGCGTCATCCGGAGCGTACGGGATTGGTCCAGCGGACCTGGCGCGTTCGAGCCAAACAGGTGGTGCTCGCCACCGGCGCCAACGAGCGGCCCCTGGTCTTTCCTGACAACGACCGGCCCGGCATCATGCTGGCGTCGGCAGCGCAAACCTACCTTCATCGGTATGCGGTGC
>VERU01000358.1 GCA_018882485.1 Rhodoferax sp.
GACCACGGCGGAACCGGGCGGTATGTCCAGGGCCGCGAGTTCAGCAACTGGCGCGACATCGATTGTGTGCAGCAGGACGTCGTCCTCACCTTCGATGGCATTGAGAAAGGCCGCGGCCGCGGTGCGGCGATGATGGGCCATCCCGTACAGGCGCTGACTTGGTTCGCCAACCACTTGTCACGGCGGGGCATCACGCTGGCTGTCGGGGCCTTCGTCACCACGGGATCGTGCACGGGTGTGATCCCGGTCCCCGGCCCCTGTACGGCAGTAGCCGACTTCGGCCCCTGGGGCACAGTGACGGCGCATTTCCTCTGAACCGGGCGCCACCGGCCGGCCCAAGTAGGACGGCCGCACTAGGGTCTGCACCGGACCACCATGCGCAGCCACCCGCACAAGAGGAATTGAACGCAAGCCCAGACCCGTTGAGCGACACAGCCAGCGGCGCTGGCAGTCCAAATGATTGCCGTGATAGCGGCGACCTAGCGATGAGCATCCTCAGTCAACCTGAGAGGCCGAATGACTAGTCAGCTCGTTTGTGACTGCTGGCCCGTACCGAGCCCCAAGAAGTCAGTAGGTCCAGAGAAAATGGGCCTCAGAGACACCGTTTCGGGAAACCGAGTCGAGACAGCAGTCAGGAGCCCACTTCAAGTCGGGCACGTGATACCAGCTATTTGGTACGGCGCTGAATTCGCCCGTCGTCGAGAGACATGCAGCGCCGTACCGCCCCCCACAGAAAGTCAGAGGTTCTGAGACGTGGGGCGTCTGAGACGGCCTATAGAGCGCCCTGGCCGAAAGCGCAGTCAGGAGCCCACAACAAAAAGCCCCGCGTGGTGCGGGGCTCTGTGCGACTTCTAGGCCTGCTGAGCAGGTTAGAAGACCTTGTTCTGGCGGGGCAGAACATGTAGCAGGACTAACTTGCTCAAGGGCTGAGGGGGCCGATTTTGGTGGCGGTAGGGATACGAACTCGATCGTCAACAAGGGGCAGCTTACGACCCATTGCAGACAGTCGTCTACCGCCTCACGTGCCGACTGATCTGCGTCTTCCATTCTTCTAATCGGAGTCTTCAATTCAGCGCTTCGAGGCTGGCATGAGGCGATCACGCAATCCAGAGGGGGCTAATTTCATCGGCGTGCGGTGCCGAGTCCATCCTCCCTGCCAGTTGGGCGTGAACCCCCTGAAGAAGCGTCCCCATCGAATCAGGTTGCGGTACAGGCCAGGGCGCTCGTTTATCCATGCCCAAGTTCGCCAAGCGAGCACTTCCTTCCAATCTCGGGCCCGACCTTGCCCCGCTAGTTCGGTTTTCCCCGGCTGTGGCTGATGCTTGGCGGCCGTGCGCAACTGCATCAACAGATCAGGGATTGGGATACCGACTGGGCAAACCTCACTGCAGGCCCCACACAAACTGCTGGCAGTGGGTAGGTCTTGGGTTTCCTCCAAGCCCATGAGGTGCGGGGAAATAATGGAGCCAATGGGTCCGGGATAGGTGGTGCCATAAGCAAGACCACCGATGCGGGCATAAACCGGACAATGGTTCATGCAGGCACCGCAGCGAATGCACTGCAGCGTGGCGCGGAAATCCTCGTCCTGAAAAGCTTGGCTGCGTCCGTTATCCAAAAGGATGAGGTGCATTTCCTGCGGTCCGTCGAGTTCGCCCTCCCGGCGTGGACCGGTGATTGCATTGAAGTACGTGGTCACCGCCTGCCCGGTGGCCGAGCGGGTCAGCAGGCTGAACAGGGGCAGCACATGCTCGAATCGTTCCACCACCTTTTCGATGCCAGTGATGGCAATGTGCACCTCGGGCAAGGTAGTACACATGCGGCCGTTCCCCTCGTTTTCCACCAGCACCAGCGTGCCCGTTTCGGCCACCATGAAGTTCACACCCGACACACCGATTCGGGCGTCACGAAACTCCTGGCGGAGTACCCGGCGGCCAATGGCAATGAGTTCGTCAACATCCTCCGTGTAGGGGGCCTGATGAATCTTCTCGGCGAATAGCTCGGCAATTTGCTGCTTGGTCTTGTGAATCGCCGGCATGATGATGTGGCTCGGCCGCTCCCCCGCCAGCTGGACGATGTACTCGCCCATGTCCGACTCCAGGCAGTTGATGCCGTGCTCGGCCATCCGATGGTTGAGTTCGATTTCCTCGCTCACCATGGATTTCCCCTTGATCATGCTCGTGGCGCCATGTCGCCGAGCAATGGCCAGGAACAATGCATTGGCCTCCTCGGCGTTGGAGGCCCAGTGCACCTGCACGCCGCGGTCCGTCAGTTTGTGCTCCAGCTGCTCCAGCAAGTCGGGCAGACGCGACAGGCTGTAGCGCCGAATGGCTTCCCCCACCTGGCGCAGCTTTTCAAATTCGATCCGATCACTGAAATGCCCGGACCGCTTGTTCTGAAGGAAGTCCATGGCGCTGCGAAAGCTTTTTCGCAGCAGTGGATCATCCACCGCCTGCTGGGTGTTGGCCTTGAATTGACGAGGATGGACAAAATGCAGGGGCGCCTGACCTGGGCTGCCCGAGGATGCGGTGCGATGAGCGCTCATGATCATCCGGCAAAGTGTTGAGTGAAGTCATCGATCAAAAGGATCACCAGATCCTTTGGACCGTGTGCGCCGTAGGCCAGCGTCTGTTGAATATCGGCAGTCTTGGAGGGGCCGGTCACCAGCAGAAAATTGGTCGGCAATTGCTCCTGAGGACGCAGGGCTTGTATGGCTTTGGCCAAGCTTGCATGAAGCGTGCTCGCCCTGAGCAGGGCGATGTGAATGGGCGGCACCAGAGAAAGTGCACGCGGCTCATGCCGGCCAGGCAGAATCACCAAGGTGCCGGTATCGGCAATGCCTGCGGCGGCCAAGGTGATGCTCGCATCCACCTCGTCAAACAGCAGGCCGCGCCATTCATCGACAGGACGCTCGAGAGTGATCGTATGGCGCCCACGCAAGGCGTCATCCATGCCCGGCAACCCGAAGACGACCGGCCCCATGGCTATGCGGTGGCAGCGATGGCGCTGGAGCACGTGCCGAAGAGTCTCGGCCCATTGGCCCGTCGAGGTACGGTGCACTTGTGCGCGCCATCCTGAGGCGGCTCGCTCAAAGCTGTTCATCAACGACAGTCCGGAGGCCGAATCAGCGATACCCTGCCCCCAAGGTCCTCCGTAATAGGGCCGTAGATCCGGCAGAGGCAAAGACTGCGCAGGCAGCGCGCGGCGCAGCTTTTGCAGGATGGCGTCACGGACGGGAGAAGTGTGCAGATGCATCGTTGCCTCGAAGGGATCAATTCAGTCGGTCACTTGCCGGGCCGCATCCGGAGCGCCCAAACGCTCGCGTATGAAGCTGGCCAGATGCACCACCCGAGGCAGCGCTTCACCGGATGCGCGGCGCTTCTCCGCAGCGTGGTGGAGATTCATCAGGCATCCGCAATCGCCGCTCACCAGCACCTGGGCTCCACTGTCGCGGATACTGTCGAGCTTGTCGTTGACCATGGCACCCGAAATGGCTGGATGGCGTGCGGAAAAGGTGCCCCCAAAGCCGCAACATTCGGCGGCACGGGCTTGCTGGACCACTTCCACTC
>VERU01000359.1 GCA_018882485.1 Rhodoferax sp.
GCCCTGGGGCAGGATGTGAAGAAGGGCGAACTGGTTCGCGCCGGCATCGCCCTGCTGACCGCGCTGGATGACAAGGCACTGCTGGGAGCCGTCACCAAAGTCGATCGACTGAAAACAGGCCGCCCGAAAAAGTGATGCCACTCATCGTCGTGGCCAACCCGAAGGGGGGCGTGGGCAAGTCCACCGTCAGCACGCACGTGGCCGCCTACCTGGCCTCGCAAGGCAAACGGGTGGTACTGGCAGATGCCGATGTGCAGCAGTCAGCACTGGGCTGGCTGGCCATCCGCCCCAAAGCGGCTGCGCCCATCAAAGGCTGGAATGCACGCGCCGAAGACGGCCTGAGCCTGCCGGCCAAGGCCGACTGCGTGGTGCTGGACACACCTGCCGGCCTGCACGGCAAGGTGCTGAAAGACATTGTCAAAACCGCCACCAAAGTGCTGGTGCCCGTGCAGCCCAGCATCTTCGACATGGCGGCCACCCGCGCGTTCTTCGACGACCTGCAGGAACGAAAGAAGGCCCAGGGCCTGGACATTGCACTGATTGGCATGCGGGTAGACCAGCGCACCGTCGCGTCTGAAAACCTCAAGGACTTTCTGGCGGGCCTGAGCTTTCCGGTGCTGTCATGCCTGCGCAGCACGCAGAACTACGTGCGCCTGACCATGGAGGGCCTCACGCTGTTCGACGTGCCAGCCAACCGTGTTGAACGGGACCTGGCAGACTGGCAGCCTATCTGCGACTGGCTGAACCGCTGACACATGGGCCGGACGCATGCGCTCCGGCCAGCTGTCTTGAGACACCTGCCAGGCGAGCACGGACGCCGAAATGATGTTTGTGCCCGGCAAACACCAACCGAAGCCGTCACAACGCTGTCACACACATGAAATAGGGTGACATCCTTGCAAACGGAGCACACCCATGAACCAACGCGCTGCGCTGATGCGCCGCATCCACGCCGAGCTGATCGACGGCTACGACGAGGAGCTTGAACTGGAAATCGAAGACCAGTTCGTCGATGACCTGTCAGACCCGACCGAAGAAGAACAGGCTGCCCTGCGTGAACACCGCCAGACCTATTTCCGTGAACTGTTCCGCCTGCAGGGCGAACTGGTCAAACTGCAGGACTGGGTGGTCCGGACGGGGCACAAGGTGGTCATCCTGTTCGAGGGTCGCGATGCGGCTGGCAAAGGCGGCGTGATCAAGCGCATCACGCAACGGCTCAACCCCCGTGTGTGCCGGGTCGCAGCATTGCCGGCACCCAATGACCGCGAGCGCACGCAGTGGTATTTCCAGCGCTATGTGGCCCACCTTCCTGCTGCAGGCGAAATCGTGCTGTTTGATCGCAGCTGGTACAACCGGGCGGGCGTGGAACGGGTCATGGGCTTCTGCACCGATGAGCAGTACGAGGAATTTTTTCGCACCGTGCCGGAATTCGAAAAAATGCTGGTCCGGTCAGGCATACAGCTCATCAAGTACTGGTTTTCCATCTCCGACGACGAGCAATACCTCCGGTTCCTCAGCCGTATCCATGACCCTCTGAAGCAGTGGAAGCTGAGCCCGATGGATCTGGAGTCCCGTCGCCGGTGGGAGGACTACACCAAGGCCAAGGAAGCGATGCTGGAGCGGACCCACATCGAACAGGCCCGGTGGTGGGTGGTTCAGGCGGTGGACAAGAAAAAGGCCCGCCTGAATTGCATCCATCACCTGCTGGGTCAAATGAACTACGTGGAATTCGAACACCCGGAAATCGTGTTGCCCCCACGCGAACGGCGCGACGACTATGTCCGACGACCGGTTGCCCCCGAGATGTTTGTACCGGAGGTTTACTGAAGCGGCGCGCAGGGCCTGCGCGACAGCGGGGTGCTATGCTGGTCTCTTTCATGGAATCCGAACCGGTATCTGCAATGCAGCATGGCACGCGGCTGGCCGCCGTCGATCTGGGCTCGAACAGCTTCCGGCTGGAGATTGGTCGAATTGATCATGGCCAGTTTCTGCGGACGGAGTACCTGAAAGAGACCGTACGCCAGGGCAGTGGACTGGACGAAAACCGCAATCTTTCGCCCGATGCCATGCGGCGTGGCTGGGAATGTCTTTCTCGTTTTGGTGAACGCCTGGCCGGATTCGAACCTGGGGAGGTGCGGGCGGTTGCCACGCAAACCCTGCGGGAAGCCCGCAACCGGGATGAATTTCTGATCACCGGCAACCGGCTGCTGGGGCATCCCATCGATGTCATATCCGGCCGGGAAGAAGCCCGCCTGATCTACCTTGGGGTCACACGCAGCCTGCCCTCGGATGGACAGCGCCGACTGGTGATTGACATCGGCGGACGATCTACGGAGCTGATTCTGGGCGCTGGAGCTTCTGCGCAGCGGCTGGAATCGTACCGGGTCGGCAGCATCAGCTGGTCCCAACGTTATTTCGCCGACCTCCAATTCAGCCGGCAGGCGTTCAGGATGGCGGAAATCGCCGCCAAGGCGGTGCTCGATGAAGCGATCCACCTCTATCCCCCGAGCTCGTGGGATATCGCCTACGGTTCAGCCGGTACCGTGGGCGCCATCGCCGATGAATTGGCCGCCGCGGGGTGGGGTGCAGATGCCATACATCGAGAGGGCCTGGATTGGCTACTGGATAAAGTCATCGCTGCGCAAAGCGCCGAAAAAATCCGCCTTCCTGGGCTGCGAGAGGATCGAAAAGCCATTATCGGCGGTGGGCTGAGCGTGTTGCGGGCGCTTTTTGATCTGTTGCAGATCGATGTCTTGCGACTGACTCAGGGTGGCCTGCGCCATGGATTGCTCTGGGAATTGCTCGGA
Source organism: Rhodoferax sp. (assembly GCA_018882485.1). Taxonomy (GTDB): domain Bacteria; phylum Pseudomonadota; class Gammaproteobacteria; order Burkholderiales; family Burkholderiaceae_C; genus Rhodoferax. Next base: position 2,808 of record VERU01000359.1, read on the forward strand.
GGCTCAGACGACCAGGCAGACATTCGAGTGCGGTCTATCGATCGGCTGAAAACCAAGTTCGGTGTCGACCGGGAACACGGGCAGCGGGTTGCGCGTGTGGCCCAATCGCTGCTCAGCCAGATGCTCGTTGGCGATACGGACCTGGACGAACCCTCGCTGGACCGCTTGCACCGCAAGGTTCGCTGGGCTGCCGAGTTGCACGAAATCGGTAGCCATATCTCCCACAGTGACCATCACAAGCATGGCGCCTACATCCTTGAAAATGTGGACGCCATGGGTTTCAGCCAGTCCGAGTTGAAAACCTTGAGTCAGCTGGTCCTGGGGCATCGGGGCAAGCTGCGCAAGCTGGAAATCGATTTCGAGAACCGATGGTGGGTCATGCAGTTGCTGGCTTTGCGCATGGCGGTCATTTTGTGCCATGCAAGGCGGGATCCTCAGACCGAGGGCTTGTGGGTGGCGGGCCTTGGGATTCGAGAGCGGTCGGTCACCATTCACTGCGATGCAAAATGGGAGCAGAACCATCCTCAATCGGCGCACCTGCTGCGGGAGGAAGTGACCGCGTGGGGAAAGACGCCCTGGATGGTGCATCTGGCTGCCCAATCCACGGCCAACGGGAAATGAGATAAATCGTATAAACTGTTTATCCCAATTCATCGGAAACTGCCATGGCATCATCCAGTCGAACCCCTGTCACCAAGAAGCCCACACCCGCCCGGATCCCCTTGACGACCAAGACCGAACCGGTCCAGGCC
>VERU01000360.1 GCA_018882485.1 Rhodoferax sp.
AGGCAGGGTAGCCGCAACAACGGGCAATCCTGGCAAATCCGGGGGCAGTCCGGCGAGACGCCCCACCTCGGTACGGACGCCGCCCTCCCCGCCTGTTGATTCGCCAACCCCACCGGTCAGTGGCTCTGCATCGTCCGTGGACGAACAGCTTGCATCCACCAGGAGCCACAAGGCCAAGAAGCCGAAGATGGTTCGCGACAGCTTCACCATCCCAAAGGCCGAGTACGCCACGCTCGACGAGTTGAAGAAGCGGACGGTCCGCCTGGCCGCTCCGGCCAAGAAGAGCGAATTGCTGCGAGCTGGCATCATGGCCTTGGCATCCATGGATGACGCCGGATTCATGGCCGCGTTGCGGGCAGTCCCTACGATCAAGACAGGGCGGCCAGCCAAAGCGGACTGAAGGGGTTCCCGCACACCCCTTCGCGCCGCGGTCAGAGCATCTCGGGAGCCTGGACGGTCAGCAGCTGCGTGGAATTCGAGGAATCGGTTCGTTTTTTACGCAACCACCAGACAGATCCCTTCCGGATTGCCAGTTCCTCACCCTGCCAGCCCATCAGTGCGGCAATGGTCAAACCCAGGACGGGCTGATGGCCGACCACCAGCACCGTTCCTCCACCATGAGGCCATTTGACCAGGGACAACAGATCCTCGGGGCTGCTTCCCGGCGAAAGATCGTCGACGGTCTTGAACTTGCGGCCCAACGCTTGGGCAGTTTGCACCGTACGCAGGGCGGGACTGCAAAATATTCGGGCACCGTCGGGCAACCGTCCATCCAGCCATCGGCCCATGCGCAACGCCTGCTTCTCCCCGCGATGCGTCAGACTACGCGCCATGTCCGTGTCGCCCTCCGTGCTGGGAGACGCTTCTGCGTGCCGCCAGAACAGCAAGTCCATACCGTTCAGGTGCCTGAGGCATCACGGTGCCGGCGCATGAGCTCAGACTGCGCGCTGAAAACCAGCTTGCGATGGCTCTCGCCCAGGTGGTGGTAACGGCCATGCTGACCCATTTCCCAGGCATCGGCATCATCACGCAGGTAGGTCAAAAGACACTCGTCCAGCAGCCGGGTCCTGCTCGCAGGAGCAGTGACGGGCCAAGCCAATTCAACCCGCCTGATCATGTTACGGCTCATCCAGTCGGCACTGGAAAGATAGAGCTCTTCGTGGTTGTCGATACGCAGATAGAACAACCGGGAATGCTCCAGCAAACGGCCGACCACCGATCGGACTCGGATGTTGTCCGTCCATCCCGGCACGCCAGCCGGTAACAGGCAAGCACCCCGTACGATGAGATCCACTGTCACGCCCGCCTGACCCGCCTGCACCAGGGCCCGAATCAAGGCCTCGTCGGTCAGGGCATTCATCTTGGCGATGATCCGCACCTTGGCGCCTGATCGAGAAACAGAAGCGACCTGACGGATCTTGCCCAACAGCCGCCGATGCAGATGAAAGGGCGCCAGCCACATGCGTTGCAGTCGGGGCAGACGGCTGTGGCTGGCAAGGTGAGCAAACACTTTTTCCATGTCCAGAGTCAAGATCGGATCCGCCGTCAGTTGGCTGACGTCCGTATACAACCTCGCTGTTCTCGGGTTGTAGTTACCCGTGGATAGATGGCCGTATCGACGCAACATCCGGCCCTCGCGGCGGGTGATCAACATCATCTTGGCGTGCGTCTTGAGTCCCACCACCCCATAAACCACCTGCGCGCCGATGGATTCCAGCGCCTCGGCCCAGTTGATATTGGTCTCTTCATCAAAGCGCGCTTTGAGTTCGACCACCACCATCACCTCCTTGCCAGCCCGTACCGCCTCTTGCAGCAAGGCCAAGAGTTCCGGATCGCTGCCGGTCCGGTAGATCGTCTGCTTGATCACCAGAACCTGTGGATCTCGTACCGCCTCCCTGAGCAAGGACATGACCCCGGAGAAACTTTCATACGGCTGGTGAACCATCACGTCTGCGCGCCGCAGCTGCTCGAACACCGACCCGCCTCCGCTCAACTGGGCGGGAAACGTCGCCTTGTAAGAGGGAAAACACAGATGCGGCGCCTCTGCGAGATCAACCAGCTGGGTCAGTCGAACCAAGTTGACAGGTCCCGGAACACGATAGAGCGCCAGCTCCGGCAACCCGAAGTGCCTCAGCAACAGCGCAGACAGCGGCTCGGAACAACCGGCAGAAACCTCCAATCGCACAGCCAATCCAAAATGCCGATGCTGCAGGCCCTGGCGCAAAGCGGTGCGCAGATTGAGCACGTCGTCCTGGTCCACCGCCAGATCAGAGTGCCGGGTCACCCGGAACTGGGAAAACTGTCCGACGGGTCGGCCCGGGAACAAATCGCCCAGATGAGCCCGGATGACGCTGGAAAGCGATACAAAACCCTGCTTGTCCCCGGACACGCGAGCCGGAAGGGGAATGACCCTGGGGAGGGCTCGAGGTACCTTCACGATCGCGATCTCGTTGGACCGTCCAAAAGCGTCTGCCCCGCCCAACTGGACAATGAAGTGCAACGACTTATTGGCCACCATGGGAAACGGATGGGACGGATCCAGGCACACCGGAATCAGCAGCGGCGCCACTTCCTTGCGAAAGTAACTGGCAACCCATCGGCGCTGTACGGTGTCGCGTTCACCATGAGGTAGGACCCTGATCCCGGCTGCATCCAGCGCGGGCATGACAAGTTCGTTGTATGTCGCATACTGGCGAGCCACCAGGGCATGCGCAGACCCCGCCAGGCGCTCGAAGGATTGCCGCGTGAACTCGCCCCGCGTCTGTTCACGCTGCGCAGCAACCAGATGCGAAGCAGCCCGGACTTCAAAGAATTCGTCCAGGTTGGATGAAACGATGCAAAGGTACCGCAGCCGCTCGAGCAACGGGATGTCCACGCGTGTAGAAAGGGACAGAACCCGCTCATTGAATGCCAGGATGCTGTGATCCCTGTCCAGCAGTGCATGAGCGGGCGCCGAGGGATCCGGAATAGGCTTCATGACCTTGGACGCTGAGGCGGAATCACAAAGCCGCCCAGGCTTGCATGCTAGCCAGCGCCATGGCTGTTCTTGATGTCGAAATGGTGACAGTAAAGTGGCAGGGTCAGCGCTCACCCAGGAAATGCCTGCGATAGCGGGCAGGGAGGTCGTCGATACGCATGAGCATGGGCAGATCAGCGGTGTTGAAATCGGGGTCCCAGGCGGGGGCACCCAGAAGTTTGGCGCCCAGGCGCAGATAGCCCCTGATCAAGGCGGGAGCTTCGACGTTCAGCGTATCGTTCAACTGCTCAACCGGAAGGGGCAGCCGGGGTGTGACACGCAGCTCGATCGTCGCCAGGTAGGTGGCGCTCAACTGCCGCCACACGCTGGCAGCCACATCACCACTGATGACCCCGTTGTGCAGCATGGGAATGCTGGCACAGCCGATCATGGTATCGAGTTGGTTCCGCTTCATGAATTCGGCCAGTGCCCCCCACAAGGCCATGATCACACCGCCATGTCGATGATCAGGATGGACGCAGCTGCGACCCAACTCCACCATCCTCGCTCGCAGCGACCTCAGCCGTATCA
>VERU01000361.1 GCA_018882485.1 Rhodoferax sp.
TGAACATGGTCAGGCCTCCACCTTGATCGGGATGGTGCGTTTCTTCTCGCTGCCGAACAGGCTGGTCTCGGTCACGCCTTCGGAGCAACCATTGCCAAAGCTGAAGCCGCAGCCGCCGCGCACATTGAAGGCGTTCTCGGCGTATTCTCGGTGCGTGGTCGGGATCACAAAACGGTCTTCGTAGTTGGCGATCGCCATGGTTTTGTACATGTCTTCGACCTGCGCGGTGGACAGACCCACCTGTTCGAGCACGTTCTGATTGACCACACCGTCCACATGCTTGCCCCTCTGGTAGGCACGCATGGCCAGCATGCGTTCCAGGGCATTGGCCACGGGCATGGTGTCGCCCGCGGTGAGCAGGTTGGCCAGGTACTTGAGCGGGATGCGCAGCTGGCTCACGTCCGGGATCTCACCATTCACGCCGATCTGGCCGGCGTCGGCCGCTGCCGTGATGGGCGACAGCGGCGGCACATACCAGACCATGGGCAGCGTGCGGTACTCGGGGTGCAGCGGCAGCGCCACCTTCCAGTCCACGGCCATCTTGTAGACCGGGCTGTTCCTGGCCGATTCCAGCCAGGCTTCAGGGATGCCATCCAGACGGGCCTGTTCGATCACCTTGGGGTCATGCGGGTCCAGGAAGATGTCAAGCTGGGCCTTGTACAGGTCGGTCTCATTCGTCACGCTGGCGGCCTCGGCAATGCGGTCGGCGTCGTACAGCAGGACGCCAAGATAGCGGATGCGGCCCACGCAAGTCTCACTGCAAACGGTCGGCTGACCGGCTTCGATGCGGGGGTAGCAGAAAATGCATTTCTCGGCCTTGCCGCTCTTCCAGTTGTAGTAAATCTTCTTGTAGGGGCAGCCCGACACGCACATGCGCCAGCCGCGGCACTTGTCCTGGTCGATCAGCACAATGCCGTCTTCCTCGCGCTTGTAGATCGAGCCCGAGGGGCAGGACGCCACACAGGCCGGGTTCAGGCAGTGCTCGCACAGGCGCGGCAGATACATCATGAAGGTGTTCTCAAACTCACCCACCATGGCTTTTTGCGCAGCCTCGAAGCCGTCGAAGTTCGGGTCCACGCTGCGCTTGGCGAATTCGCCGCCCAGAATCTCTTCCCAGTTCGGGCCCCATTCGATCTTTTCCATGCGCTGGCCGGTGATCAGCGAGCGCGGCCGCGCGGTGGGAGCATGCTGCATCTCGGGGGCCGACTGTAGGTGGTCGTAGTCGAAGGTGAAGGGCTCGTAGTAGTCGTCGATCTGCGGCAGGTTGGGGTTGGCGAAAATCTTCATCAAGAGCGACCACTTGCCGCCCTGTTTGGGGACGATGGAGCCGTCGGGTTTGCGCACCCAGCCGCCCTTCCACTTGTCCTGGTTTTCCCATTCCTTGGGGTAGCCGATGCCGGGCTTGGACTCGACGTTGTTGAACCAGGCGTATTCCACGCCCGGGCGGCTGGTCCACACGTTCTTGCAGGTCACCGAGCAAGTGTGGCAGCCGATGCATTTATCCAGATTGAGGACCATGCCGATCTGTGCACGTACTTTCATGTCATTACTCCTTGTGTCTTGTACGTCTGTGATCAGGGGTTCTCGCCCTGGGACTGGTAGGCGCGGGCCAGCTGGTCGTCGGCCGGGGTGTCGAGCCAGTCGACCTTGTGCATCTTGCGCACCACCACAAACTCGTCACGGTTGGTGCCAATGGTTCCGTAGTAGTTGAAGCCGTAGCTCAGCTGCGCATAGCCGCCAATCATGTGGGTGGGCTTCAAGACGATGCGGGTGACCGAGTTGTGGATGCCACCGCGCACGCCGGTGATTTCCGAGCCCGGGGTGTTGATGATCTTTTCCTGCGAGTGGTACATCATCACCATGCCGTTTTTCACGCGCTGACTCACCACCGCACGGCCCGCCACGGCGCCGTTGGCGTTGAAGAGTTCGATCCAGTCGTTGTCGACAATGCCGGCACTCTTGGCGTCGTCTTCGCTCAGCCAGATCACGGTGCCGCCACGGTTGAGCGTGAGCATGTGCAGGTTGTCGCTGTAGGTGCTGTGGATGCCCCACTTCTGGTGCGGGGTGATGAAATTCAGCACGATCTCGGTGTTGCCGTTGGGCTTGAGCCCCTGCACCACGTCGGTGGTCTTGAGGTCCACCGGCGGGCGGTAGCTGCTGAAGCCTTCGCCGAAGGCGATCATCCAGGGGTGGTCCTGGTAGAACTGCTGGCGACCCGTGAGGGTGCGCCATGGGATCAGCTCGTGCACATTGGTGTAGCCCGCGTTGTAGGACACGGTCTCGCTCTCGATGCCGCTCCAGGTCGGCGAAGAGATGATTTTGCGCGGCTGTGCCTGGATGTCGCGGTAGCGGATCTTCTCGTCCTCACGGTACAGCGCCAGGTGCGTGTGGTCGCGGCCGGTCTGCTTGCCCAGGGCGTCCCAGGCCTTGACGGCCACATGGCCATTGGTCTCGGGCGCGAGCTGCAGAATCACTTCGCAGGCGTCGATGTCGCTCACGATGCGCGGCATGCCCTGGCTCACACCGGGCTCTTGCGTGGTGCCGTTCAATTGGCCCAGCTGCTCAACCTCGATCTCGGTCTTCCAGCCGATGCCCTTGCCGCCGTTGCCCAGCTTGTTCATCAAGGGGCCCAGCGCCGTGAAGCGCTTGTAGACATTGGGGTAGTCGCGCTCGACCACGGCAATCTGCGGCGCGGTCTTGCCAGGCACCAGATCGCACTCGCCCTTCTTCCATTCTTTCACGCCCAGCGGCTGGGCCAGTTCGGCCGGGCTGTCGTGCATCAGCGGCGTGAGCACGACCTCTTTTTCCACACCGAGGTGGCCGACGCAGATTTCGCTGAAGCGCTTGGCAAAGCCCTTGTAGATTTCCCAGTCGCTCTTGCTTTGCCACACCGGGTCCACCGCCGCCGACAGCGGGTGAATGAAGGGGTGCATGTCGCTGGTGTTGAGGTCGTTCTTTTCGTACCAGCTCGCGGTGGGCAGCACGATGTCCGAATACAGGCAGGTGGTGCTCATGCGGAAGTCGAGTGTGACCAGCAGGTCCAGCTTGCCCTGTGGCGCCTCTTTGTGCCACTTGACTTCATGCGGCTTGGCCTCGTCCGCGCCGAGGTCCTTGCCCTGCACGCCGTTTTCAGTGCCCAGCAGGTGCTTGCAGAAATACTCGTGGCCCTTGCCCGAGGAGCCCAGGATGTTGGAACGCCAGACGAACATGTTGCGCGGCCAGTTCTGCGGCGCATCGGGGTCTTCGCAGCTCATCTGCAGCGAGCCGTCCTTGAGCGCGCGCGCCACATAGTCCTTGGCATCGAGGCCGGCGGCGCTGGCGTCCTTGACCACCTGCATCGGATGGGTCTTGAGCTGGGGCGCGCTCGGCAGCCAGCCCATGCGCTCGGCGCGCACGTTGTAGTCGATCATGCTGCCGCCAAAGGCGGCCTTGTCGGCCAGCGGCGAGATCACCTCCCCCATGGTCAGCTTCTCGTAGCGCCACTGGGCGGTGTGGGCGTAGAAGAAGCTGGTGCTGTTCTGCTGGCGCGGCGG
>VERU01000362.1 GCA_018882485.1 Rhodoferax sp.
GCTCTATTACAACGACGCCGGGGCTCAGATCAACACCCTGGCCCTGAGCACCCAGCTGCGGGCCCGGGGCTGCAAGCCGGGCGATCCCGAGTGGCCGGAACAGGCCTACAACGGCGACTACATCGCCGACATCGCCGCCGACTTCCTGGCCCGCAAGACGGTGCAGTCGGACGACCGGGTGTTCACCGCCTCGGGCGACGTGGGGGCGCTGGACGACATCCGGCTGTTCGCGGTGGCCTACCTGCGTCATGAGCAGGATCTCGATCTCAAGGCCTTTGATGTGCGCTTTGACCGCTATTTCCTGGAGTCCAGCCTGTACCTCGAGGGCAAGGTGGACGACGCGGTGCGCCGTCTGCAGGCTGCGGGCAAGACCTACGAGCACGAGGGTGCCCTGTGGCTGCGTTCCACCGAGTACGGGGACGACAAGGACCGGGTGATGCGCAAGGGCGACGGCAGCTACACCTACTTTGTGCCGGATGTGGCCTACCACATCACCAAGTGGGAGCGCGGTTTTCCCAAGGCGGTCAATATCCAGGGCACCGACCACCACGGCACCATCGCCCGGGTGCGGGCCGGTCTGCAGGCCGCCGGTGTCGGCATCCCGTCAGGCTACCCGGATTACGTGCTGCACACCATGGTGCGGGTGGTGCGGGGCGGCCAGGAGGTCAAGATCTCCAAGCGGGCGGGCAGCTACGTGACGCTGCGCGACCTGATCGAGTGGACCAGCAAGGACGCGGTGCGGTTCTTCCTGCTCAGCCGCAAGCCGGACACCGAGTACACCTTCGACGTCGATCTGGCGGTGGCGAAGAACAACGACAACCCGGTCTACTACGTGCAGTACGCCCACGCCCGCATCTGTTCGGTGCTGGCCGCCTGGGGCGGCGATGCGGGCGAACTGGCCCGGGCCGACCTGTCCAGCCTGGACAGCCCGCAGGCGCTGACGCTGCTGCTGCTGCTGGCCCGTTACCCCGAGATGCTGGCTGCTGCCGCCGCCGATTTCGCGCCGCACGACGTCACCTTCTACCTGCGGGAACTGGCGGCCTGCTACCACAGTTATTACGACGCCGAGCGCATCCTGGTGGACGATCCGGCGGTGCGGCTGGCGCGGCTGGCACTGGTCGCGGCCACCGCGCAGGTGCTGCACAATGGGCTGGCGGTGCTCGGGGTCGATGCGCCCAGGAAGATGTGATGACCGTACCCTTGCCCCAGTTCCGCCCGTCGAGCCGGCTGCATCAGGCCGGCAGCACCCTGTCGGGTTTCATCGTGGGGCTGCTGGTCGGCCTGGCCGCGGCGCTGGCGGTGGCGGTGTACGTGACCAAGGTACCGGTGCCCTTCATCAACAAGGGACAGAACCGCAGCCCGGGCCAGGACGCCGCCGAAACCGAGAAAAATCGCAACTGGGACCCCAATGCCCCGTTGTACGGCAAGAATCCGGCGCGACCGGCGTCGGCGGCCGGTCCTGCCGCCTCCGAAGCGGCACCGGTTGCATCCGCGGCGGCGCCCGCGGTTCAGCCGGCCCCTCAGACGCCCGCCGTGCCCCCGGCGGTGGCCCCCGGCAAGGCCGAGGCCCGACCGGGTCCGGCCGACCCCTTGGGGGATCTGGCCCGCGCCAAGGCCGCGGCCACCGAACCTTTTGTGTATTTCGTTCAGACGGGGGCCTTTCGCAGTGCCGAGGAAGCCGAAAGCCAGCGTGCCAAGTTGTCCCTGGCGGGGGTGGAAGCCCGGGTGTCCGACCGCGAACAGTCGGGCCGCACGGTGTTCCGGGTGCGCGTCGGTCCGCTGGACCGTCGGGAGGAGGCCGACCGCATGAAGGACAAGCTCGACGCCAGTGGCTTCGAGACGGTGCTGGTGCGCACGCCGCGCTGAGCGGGTGCTGAACTTTTTGTCCCCGGTGCGCTCGAAGCACCGGAACATGGAGGTGTCAGAGATGGATCGTCGTGAATTTGCGGCCGGGGCGGGTGCAGCGCTGGCCTGGGGTGCTTGGGGTGTTTCGCCGGCCTGGGCGCAGGGTAAGCCACCGGTTGCCGGAACCGACTACCAGGTGCTGGAGCAGCGGGCGGCCGTGGAGGCCGCACCGGGCCGCATCGAGGTCGTCGAGTTTTTCTGGTACAGCTGCCCGCATTGCAACGCCTTCGAGCCGCGGCTCAACGACTGGATCGGCCGTCTGCCCAAGGACGTGGCCATGCGCCGGGTGCCGGTGGCCTTCCGCGACGACTTCGTGCCGCAGCAGCGCTTGCACTACGCGCTCGAAGCCATGGGCCTGCTGCCGCGCCTGCACGGCCTGGTGTTTGCCGCCATCCATGCCGAGAAGCTTCGCCTGGCCAAGGGCGACGAGATCGCCGACTGGGTGGCCCGTCAGGGTGTGGACAAGGCCAAGTTCGTCGAACAGTACAACTCGTTTTCCGTCAATACCAAGGCCACCCGCGCCACGCAGCTGCAAAACGCCTACAAGGTGGAAGGCGTGCCGGCGCTGGGTGTCGCGGGGCGGTTTTACACCGACGGCTCGATGGCGGGTTCCATGGACCGGGCGCTGCAGGTCGTGGATTTCCTGCTGGCACAGGTGCGCGCCGGCCGCTGAGGCCCTCAGCCTGGCGCCCACCCCGGCGCCCGGCCGGGCCCGATCCGGGCCGGTGGCCCGGGTCTTGCCCTGACGCAAGTGCCCGGCCCGCTTTCTCGGGCATGCTCGGGTCCCCGTCGCAGGCGGGTGGGCCGGCTGGCCTGCCCGTACAATGGCGGCGCCGTGATGCAAGATTCATGCCTTATGAACCAACCCCGGATTCTGGCCGGGCTGCTGCTGTGGGCGGCCCTGACGGGCACGCCGTCGCACGCCGAGAAGGCCGACCGCAACAAACCGATGAACGTGGAGGCCGACGCCCTGCGGTACGACGACAGCCGGCAGACCAGCGTCTTCACCGGCCGGGTGCTGGTGACCAAGGGCAGCATCCAGATCCGGGGCGCGCGCATCGAGGTGCGCCAGGATGCCGAGGGTCATCAGTACGGTGTGGTTCAGGCCGAACCGGGCAAGCTGGCGTTTTTCCGGCAGAAGCGTGATGGCCTGGACGAATTCATCGAGGGCGAGGCCGAAACCATCGAGTACGACGGCCGTGCCGATACGGTCAGGTTCCTGCGCCGCGCCCAGCTGCGGCGACTGCGTGGCACCACGCTCAACGACGAGATCAATGGCAGCGTGATCCTGTTCGACAACGTCACCGAGGTGTTCACGGTGGATGGCGGCGCGACACAGGGTGCTCCCACCGCTGCGGGCGGACGGGTGCGGGCCACGCTGATGCCCCGCGCGGAGAACCCGGCGGCCCCCGCAGCCCGGCCCCAGCCAGGAAGCGCACCCAGACCAGCGGGCAGCCCGGGCGCGGTCGCTCCGTGAGCTCATCCACCCAGGACGCTGCCGCCGTGGCCGGGCTGGAGGACAGCCGGCTGGAGGCGCGCCATCTGCAGAAGGCCTACGGCAGCCGCAAGGCGGTGAAAGACGTGTCGCTGGTGGTGCGCAAGGGCGAAGTGGTCGGGCTGCTC
>VERU01000363.1 GCA_018882485.1 Rhodoferax sp.
ATCAACGAGCCCACGGCGGCGGCCCTGGCCTTCGGCCTGGACAAGAAGGACAAGGGCGACCGCAAGATCGCGGTATATGACCTGGGCGGCGGCACGTTCGACATTTCCATCATCGAAATTGCGGATGTGGACGGCGAGAAGCAGTTCGAGGTGCTGTCGACCAACGGCGACACCTTCCTGGGTGGCGAAGACTTCGACCAGCGGGTGATCGACTTCATCATCAGCGAGTTCAAGAAGGAACAGGGCGTGGACCTGTCCAAGGACGTGCTGGCGCTGCAACGGCTCAAGGAGGCCGCCGAAAAGGCCAAGATCGAACTTTCCAGCAGCGCGCAGACCGACATCAACCTTCCCTACATCACGGCCGATGCCTCGGGTCCCAAGCACCTGAACATCAAGCTGACGCGCTCCAAGCTGGAGGCGCTGGTGGAAGAACTGATCGAGCGCACCATTGCGCCCTGCCGCACCGCCATCAAGGATGCGGGGGTGAGCGTGTCCGACATCCACGATGTGATCCTGGTCGGCGGCATGACCCGCATGCCCAAGGTTCAGGAAAAGGTGCGCGAACTGTTCGGCAAGGAGCCGCGCAAGGACGTGAACCCCGATGAGGCGGTGGCGGTGGGCGCGGCCATCCAGGGCCAGGTGCTCACGGGCGACCGCAAGGACGTGCTGCTGCTCGACGTGACGCCTTTGTCGCTGGGCATCGAGACGCTGGGTGGTGTGATGACCAAGATGATCACCAAGAACACCACCATCCCGACCAAGTTCGCCCAGACCTTCTCGACGGCCGAGGACAACCAGCCGGCGGTCACCATCAAGGTGTTCCAGGGTGAGCGCGAGATCGCGGCGGTCAATAAGATGCTGGGCGAGTTCAATCTCGAAGGCATTCCGCCGGCGGCCCGGGGTACACCGCAGATCGAGGTGTCGTTTGACATCGACGCCAACGGCATCCTGCACGTGGGCGCCAAGGACAAGGGCACGGGCAAGGAAAGCAAGATCACCATCAAGGCGAATTCGGGCCTGAGCGAGGCCGAGATCCAGCAGATGGTGAAGGACGCCGAGCTCAACGCCGCCGAGGACAAGAAGAAACTCGAACTGGTGCAGGCCCGCAACCAGGCCGATGCCACCTTGCACAGCGTGCGCAAGAGCCTGGGCGAGCATGGCGACAAGCTCGAAGCCGGCGAAAAGGAAAAGATCGAGGCGGCGATGAAGGACCTGGACGAAGCCCTCAAGGGCGACGACAAGGCCGCCATCGAGGACAAGAGTAACGCCCTGATGGCCGCCAGCCAGAAGCTCGGAGAGAAGATGTACGCCGACATGCAGGAGGCGCAGGCGGCGGCCGGCCCGGCTGGCGCCAGTGCGGCCGGCGCCGCGGCAGGCGGTGGAACATCGGCCTCCTCGAACGACGACAACGTGGTTGATGCGGAAGTCCGGGAAGTCAAGAAAGGCTGACCCTTGCCGCTGACGGGCGGCCCGGCGCCGCGTTGGATACCTGCCCGGGGTCCAACGCGGCGTTTTCATGACAACGAGGCGTAGCACATCATGGCTAAACGAGACTTTTACGAAGTGCTGGGTGTTCCCAAGAACGCCGGCGACGACGAGATCAAGAAGGCGTATCGCAAGTTCGCGATGAAGTACCACCCGGACCGCAACCAGGGCGATGCCGCCAAGGCCGCCGAGGAGAAGTTCAAGGAGTGCAAGGAAGCCTACGAAATGCTCTCGGACCCGCAGAAGCGGGCGGCCTACGACCAGTACGGCCACGCCGGGGTGGACCCCAACATGCGTGGGCCGGGCGGTGCAGGCGGTGAGGCCTATGGCGGCTTTGCCGAGGCCTTCGGTGACATCTTCGGCGACATGTTCGGGGGCCAGCGCGGGCGCGCGGGGGGTGGCCGCCAGGTGTTCCGCGGCAACGACCTCAGCTACGCCATGGAAATCACGCTGGAAGAAGCCGCACGGGGCAAGGACGCCCAGATCCGCATTCCCAGTTGGGACACCTGCGACTCCTGCCACGGCAGCGGCGCCAAGCCGGGTACCCAGGTCAAGCCCTGCGGCACCTGCCACGGTTCGGGGTCGGTGCAGATGCGCCAGGGCTTTTTCAGCGTGCAGCAGACCTGCCCGACCTGCCGGGGCGCCGGCAAGGTCATCCCCGAACCCTGCGCCGCCTGCCAGGGCCAGGGCCGTATCAAGCGGCAGAAGACCCTGGAGATCAAGATTCCGGCCGGTATCGACGGCGGCATGCGCATCCGCAGTGCCAACAACGGCGAACCGGGTACCAATGGCGGGCCCTCGGGCGATCTCTACATCGAGATCCGGCTCAAGAAGCACGACATCTTCGAGCGCGACGGCGACGACCTGCACTGCTCGGTGCCCGTGAGTTTCGCCACCGCCGCCATGGGCGGTGAAATCGAGGTGCCGACCCTGGCGGGCAAGGCCGCCATCGACATCCCCGAAGGCACACAGACCGGCAAGCAGTTCCGGCTGCGCGGCAAGGGCATCAAGGGGGTGCGCTCCAGCTACCCCGGCGACCTTTACTGCCACATCGTGCTGGAGACGCCGGTCAAGCTTAGCGAACACCAGCGCAAGCTGCTGCGGGAATTCGACGAGTCGCTCAGGAAGGGCGGCGGCAAGCACTCGCCCAGCGGCGACACCTGGACCGACCGGCTCAAGAGCTTCTTCAGCTGAGCCGGCACCACCGGATATCCTGACCCCAACCGGATCCCCCCATGAGCGTGAACATCACTTTTCTGGGCGGGGCCGGCACGGTGACCGGCTCCAAGTACCTGGTGCAGCACGGCCCGCACCGGGTGCTGGTCGACTGCGGCCTGTTCCAGGGCTACAAGATGCTGCGCCTGCGCAACTGGAACCCGCTTCCCGTGGCGCCCGACCAGATCGACGCGGTGCTGCTCACCCACGCCCATCTGGACCACAGCGGCTACCTGCCGCTGCTGGTGCGCCAGGGCTTTGCCGGCCCGGTGGTGGCCACACCGGGCACCCGCGACCTCTGCCGTATCCTGCTGCCTGACAGCGGCCACCTGCAGGAGGAAGACGCCCAGTTTGCCAACCGGCACGGATTTTCCCGGCACCAGCCGGCCCTGCCGCTCTACACCCGGCAGGATGCGCTGGACTGCCTGCCCCGGATCAAGGCCGTGCCCTGGGGACGGCGAGTCGCGGTGCTGCCGGGCTGGCAGGCCACCTTCAGTCCGGCGGGCCACATCCTCGGGGCCTCCAGCCTGCTGCTGGAGGTGGGCGGGCGGCGCATCCTGTTCTCGGGTGACCTGGGACGGCCCGACGACCTGATCATGAACCCGCCCGCATCCGCCCCGCCCGCCGATACCGTGCTGGTCGAGTCCACCTACGGTGACCGCATCCACCCGCCCGAGGACGTGGTGGCCGAGTTGCGTCCGGCGCTGCAGCGGCTGGTGCAGCGCCGCGGGGTGGCGGTGGTGCCTGTTTTCGCGGTCGGGCGGGCCCAGGCGCTGCTGCATGCCATCCGCCTGCTCAAGCTGGCGGGCGACCTGCCCCGCACGC
>VERU01000364.1 GCA_018882485.1 Rhodoferax sp.
GAGTGCCTGCGTGTCGATCCACAAGGATCGCTGGCTCAGACACGCCATCCGCCTGAGTTGGGGTCCAAACTGGTACACCCCTGGATCACCACCGACTATGCCGAGGCGTTGCTGGAGTTCATCACGCCTCCGTCCCAGGATCCTGATTTTCCACTCCAGTTTCTGGACCAGATCCATCGCTTCGTCGCCGCACGGCTGCCGGACGAGCTCATGTGGGCAGGGTCCATGCCGTGCCGACTCGGCAACGACCTGGACATTCCCATCGCCGACTATGGATCGTCCAACCAAGCGCGCTTCAAGCAGGTGTACCGCACAGGACTGTGGCATCGCTACGGACGGCACATGCAGACCATCGCTGGTGCCCACTACAACTGGTCACTGCCCATGGGTTTCTGGCAGCTGATGCAGGACAGCTGCCCAGCAGACCAACCCGAGCGAGAGCGGATCAGCGCTTCGTATTTCGGATTGATCCGAAATTTTCTGAGGTACAGCTGGCTCATCCCCTACCTGTTTGGGGCGTCTCCGGCGCTGGATGACAGCTTCCTGCAGGGTCGAACCAGCGACTTGGCCAGCCTACCGGGCGGTACGTTGTACGGGCCGTATGCAACCAGTCTTCGAATGAGCGATCTCGGGTACCAGAACAGGGCCCAAGCCAACCTGAACGTCAGCTTTGACTCGCTGGAAGCCTACACCGCTGCCCTGGAGACTGCTATTCGAACGCCCGATCCGTATTACCAGGCTGTGGGCTTGCGTCAGGGTGATGAATGGTTGCAGCTCAACACCAATCTGCTGCAAATTGAAAACGAGTTCTATGCACCCATGCGTCCCAAGCGAATCGGACGGTCGGGCGAACGCCCCGCCAAAGCACTGGCGTTGTATGGCGTGGAATATGTGGAGCTTCGCCTGTTCGATCTCAACCCCGAACTGGCCCTGGGGATAGCCCCCGAGCAAGCCCGGTTCGCCGACACCCTGTTGCTGATGTGCCTGTTTCGGGACAGTCCCCCCATCAGTTGCCGGGAACAGGCCGAGAACGACGAAAACAAATCGCGCGTTGCAACCCGAGGACGTTTGCCGGGCTTGCGCCTGCTCGCACACAACCGCGAGCAGCCCATGCGCCCATTGGCCCACCAGCTGTTTGACGACATGCAGCCCTACGCCGGCCTGCTGGATCTGGCTTATGGCGGCTCCGCGTATCAGGATACGCTGTCACGACTTCGAGAGCGGGTCGATCATCCGGAGCTGACACCGTCCGCGCAGGTCCTGGAGGGCGTGCTCCGTCAGGGCAGTTTCCTGGGCTACACGTTGAACTGTGCCCGCAAACACCACGCGCAATGGCTGGACCACCCACTGTCCGAGCCCGAGATCGCGCGATTCGAGGCCCAGACTGCGGCATCCATCGCAGCCCACCACGCCGCAGAACTCAGGGACAACGGCCCATTTGAGGACTATTTAGCCCGCTATTTCGCCTGATGGCGCCACGCATTTTGGGGTGGCGGTGTGGCGGCAGGGCGGCGGTTGATGTAAGGCAAATTCCGACATCGTTTACAGACGGGTGCCGACTCCAGTTCGATGGGGCCAGGGATACAGTTCCCACAAGGGCTCTAGCACGGGAGTCCAAGGAGCATCTGATGAAAAGCGCCGACATTGCCCTCAATCCCTTCAGCTTGATGATGGAGCCGGAACTGGTCCTCCAAACCATGGAGCGCTCCGAGCAGCTGCGCCGGCTGCGGCGCCAGACCCTGCGTCCGCTGGACAAACCACTGATTCCATACAGCCAAACCGCACTCGATGAGCGTGCCGCTTTCGATGCGGCCATTGACGCGGAATCCGGCGAGAGTCAGTCCAGCGAGTACCTGTTGAATTGATCGGCGCCAGGGGTCACTGGCGGCGGCGATAATCGCAGGCCGATCTACTACCATGGACCTGACCATGCCCAAGGAATTCCGAACCGAAGCCGAGCGTGTCGCAACACCCCGTCCACAAGCCCCCAAAGGCGTGACCTTCACGACCGGACGCGGACAAAAGCGCAGCCTAGAACGTGGTACCGCCACCCACCACAAGAAGAACCCCGGGAAGCGCCCCCATAAGGGGGGATGAACCCCAACGTGGACCGGTGCAGCAGTGTGCCCGATTACATGCTGCGCCGGTACTGCCCTCCGACTTCAAACAGTGCGCTCGTGATTTGACCCAGCGAGCAGACACGCACGGCATCCATCAATACGTCGAAAACATTGCGATTTTCGATCACCGCCTGCTGCAGTCGAACCAGCATGGAGGGTGAATCTGCGGCATGGCGCGCGTGGAACGCTTGCAGCCGCTCCAGCTGATTCTGCTTTTCCTGCTCGGTCGAACGAGCCAGTTCCAGTTTGTCCAGCACCGCATCACCGCGGGGGTTGCGGAAGGTATTCACACCGATGATGGGCAATTCCCCTGTGTGCTTCTGCATTTCATAGTGCATGGATTCGTCCTGGATGCGCCCGCGCTGATAGCCGGTTTCCATGGCCCCCAGAACGCCACCCCGCTCGGCCAGGCGCTCGAACTCGGCCAACACCGCCTCTTCGACCAGTTCGGTCAATTCCTCGATGATGAAAGCGCCCTGGTTGGGATTTTCATTTTTGGCCAGGCCCCACTCGCGATTGATGATCAGCTGTATGGCCATGGCGCGCCGCACCGAATCTTCGGTCGGCGTCGTAATGGCTTCGTCAAAAGCGTTGGTATGCAGGCTGTTGCAGTTGTCGTAAATCGCGATCAGGGCCTGCAGCGTGGTGCGAATGTCGTTGAACTGTATCTCCTGGGCGTGCAGGCTTCGACCGCTGGTCTGGATGTGATACTTGAGCTTCTGACTGCGTTCATTGGCCCCGTACTTCTCTTTCAAGGCCACCGCCCAGATGCGACGCGCGACCCGACCCATGACCGTGTACTCGGGATCCATCCCGTTGCTGAAGAAAAAGCTCAGATTGGGCGCGAAGTCATCGATGTGCATGCCCCGGGCCAGATAGGCCTCGACCAGCGTGAACCCATTCGAAAGCGTGAACGCCAGCTGGCTGATCGGGTTGGCACCCGCCTCCGCGATGTGGTAGCCGCTGATCGACACCGAGTAAAAGTTTCGCACCCGGTTGTGCACGAAATACTCGGCAATGTCGCCCATCACCTTCAGCGAAAAGTCGGTCGAAAAGATGCAGGTGTTCTGACCCTGATCCTCCTTGAGGATGTCCGCCTGAACTGTGCCTCGGACGTTTTCCAGAACCCATTCCCGGATCTTCGCGGTTTCGGTGTCGCTTGGATCGCGACCGTTGTCGCTTCGAAACGCCTCCAGTTTCTGGTCAATGGCGGTGTTCATGAACATCGCCAGAATCGAGGGAGCCGGTCCGTTGATCGTCATGCTGACACTCGTCGAAGGACTGCACAGGTCGAAGCCGCTGTAGAGCACCTTCATGTCGTCCAGCGTCGCAATCGACACCCCGGAGTTCCCCACCTTGCCATAGATGTCGGGACGGGGATCGGGATCATGGCCATAC
>VERU01000011.1 GCA_018882485.1 Rhodoferax sp.
CACGGCAAGCGCGTGATGGGCGTGCTGCTGTTCCAAGACCTGGCGGTGGTGCCGCTGCTGGTGCTGATTCCGGCGCTGGGCTCACCGGCCGATGCCATGGCTTGGGAGCTGGCCAAGGCCGCCCTCAAAGCCACGCTGCTGATCGCACTGCTGCTGACCGGCGGCCAGCGCCTGATGCGCTGGTGGCTCACCCTGGTGGCGCGGCGCAAGAGCGAGGAGCTGTTTGTGCTCAATCTGCTGCTGATCACGCTGGGCCTGGCCTGGCTGACCGAGCTGGCCGGCCTGAGCCTGGCGCTGGGCGCCTTCATCGCCGGCATGCTGATTTCGGAGACCGAATACAAGCACCAGGTGGAACTCGACATCCGGCCCTTCCACGACGTGCTGCTGGGTCTGTTCTTCATCACCATCGGCATGATGCTGGACTGGCACATCGTGCTCGAGCGCTGGCCGCTGGTGCTGCTGCTGCTGCTGGTGCCGGTGGCCTTCAAGCTGCTGCTGGTGGCCGCGCTGGCGCGCGCCCTGGGCGCGGGCAGCGGGGTGGCGCTGCGCACCGGCCTGTACCTGGCGCAAGCGGGTGAATTCGGTTTCGTGCTGCTGACGCTGGGCTCGCAAAGCGGTGTGGTGCCGCCGCAGCTGCTCAACCCGGTGCTGGCCAGCATGGTGCTGTCGATGCTGGCCACGCCCTTCATCATCCAGTACAGCAACCCCCTGGTACTGCGGCTGGTCAGCAGCGAATGGCTGCAGCAATCGCTGCAGATGACCAGCATCGCGCGCAAGTCCATCAACGTGAACCAGCACGTGATCATCTGCGGTTACGGCCGTTGCGGCCAGAACCTGGCCCGCATGCTCGAACGCGAGGCCATTCCCTACATGGCGCTGGACCTGGACCCGGACCGGGTGCGCCAGGCGGCGGCGGCCGGCGACTCGGTGGTGTTCGGCGACGCGGCGCGGCTGCAGGCGCTGATGGCCGCCGGCCTGGCGCGGGCCAGCGCCGTGGTCATCACCTACCTCGATGTGGGCGGGGCGCTGAAGGTGCTGGGGCACGCCCGGGCCCACGCACCCCAGGTGCCGGTGATCGTGCGCACGCAGGACGACCACGACCTCGACGCGCTGCTGCAGGCCGGCGCCACCGAAATCGTGCCCGAAGCGATCGAGGGATCGCTGATGCTGGCCAGCCACGCGCTGGCACTGGTCGGGGTGCCCATGCGCCGGGTGCTGCGCATGGTGCAGGACCAGCGCGACGCCCGCTACAACCTGCTGCGCGGCTATTTCCATGGTGCCGACGACAGCTCGGTGGACGATCTGCAGCAGGAACGCCTGACCAGCGTCACCCTGCCGCTGGGGGCGCGCGCCATCGGGCAGCCCCTGAGCCGGCTCGGCCTGCAGGGCTTCGAAGCCCGGGTGGTCAGCCTGCGCCGGCGCGACGGCCGGGCGCTGGAGCCGGCCGGGGACCCGACGCTGCAGGACGGCGACACCCTGGTGCTCAGCGGCCGGCCCGAACCGCTGGCGCTGGCCACCCGGGAACTGCTGCGCTACTGAGCCGCCCAACCCGTCGACCGTCGGCCTGCGTGGGCGCCGGGGCGCAGGGGTGGCTGGGCGCCGGGGCGCACAATACGGATTTCGCATCCAGACACCGGGCCACCATGAGCGAATTGAACGTCAGCCAGTACCTTCGTGACCACATCCGCACCGTGCCCGACTGGCCGGCACCGGGGGTACAGTTCCGCGACATCACCACGCTGCTGCAGGATGCCCAGGTGTTTCGGGTGCTCATCGACGCCTTCGTGCACCGCTACATGGAACCGGCGATGCGGCCCGATGTGGTGGCCGGCCTGGATGCGCGCGGCTTCATCCTGGGCGCCGTGGTGGCCTATGAGCTCAACGTCGGCTTCGTGCCCATCCGCAAGAAGGGCAAGCTGCCTTACACGACCGTGGAGGAAACCTACGAGCTCGAGTACGGCAGCGCCACCGTCGAACTGCACACGGACGCGGTCAAGCCCGGACACCGGGTGCTGCTGATCGACGACCTGATCGCCACCGGCGGAACCATGATGGCCGGCAAGAAACTGCTGGAAAAGCTGGGCGCCACCGTGATGGAAGGCGCTGCCATCGTCGATCTGCCCGAACTGGGCGGCTCACAGCGCCTGCGCGCCAGCGGGCTGCCGCTGTACACCCTGGTGCATTACGACGGTCACTGACCGCCAAATCGCCATCTAGCCCTTGTGGATCAAGGGTTGATAGCTATTTATTTGATAGCATTCCGAGGCGCCGCCGGTCAGCCCACGGGCAGGCTCAAGGTCTGCCACCCCACACGGCAGCTGCCCACGCGCACGGTCAGTTCACCCCGGCCGCGCACCAGCAGCGACACGCGCCGCTCCTGTCCATTGCCCGCCGTCCAGGGCATGAAGATGCTGATGCCGTGGTCCAGGCCCATACCCCAGCCCGCCAGATGGCCGATCTCGATCACCGACTGCGCCGGCGACTCGACGGACAGGCCCTCGCCGCTGACCATCAGGCGCAGCGGTTCGGCGTGCGCCAGCGGCCGGGCGCTGGCCAGGCCCAGGGTGCCCAGATAGCCCTGGTTGACGACCCGCAGCTGCAGCCGGGTGTGGTCGGGTCCCACCGCTTCGCTGCCCAGGCATTCCAGCCGGACCTGCGGCAACAACGCGGCCACCCGCAAAAAGGCCGCACTCTGGGCGGCGCAGGTCTGGGCCAGCTTCTCGTAGGGCGGATTGCTGATGCCGACCCGCGCATCGAAGCCGCCCACCTCGACCTCGCCGAGCTGGGGATGCCGGACCTTGCGCCAGCGCCGGAAGATGCGCCCCTGGTTGATCTCCCGGTCCATCCTCCACAGCGCCCGGAAATCCTGTCGCGTCAGCTGGGTGTAGTGGTCCACGAAACGCTTCTTGCGGGCGATGCCGAGCTGGGCGAACAGGTCCCACAGCTCCACCACATAGGCCAGACAACCGCGCTGGTGGTAGGCCCAGTCGCTCAGGTTGCCGTGCAGCGGCGTATCGGGCTCGTACTGGAACTCGTGGAATGAACTCACCGTGGGGTAGCCCGTGTGCTCGGTCATCCAGGCCTCGACCTGGCGGTACATGGCCAGGTCGGTCTGGTCCATCTTGCTGTCGGGCTGGTCCCCCAGCGGTCGGATTGCCACGCCGCCAAAGGTGTGCAGGTTCAGCCAGGTGTAGATGTGCGGATGGCGGATGGCGAAATCCATCACCGCGCGGGTTTCGGGCGCGCTGCCCGGGAAGTGGCCGGCCCCGGCCTGCTGGTGCTCGGGCGCCCACTGATGCGCGAAGTTGCGGTTGAAATCGTACAAGTTGTCGGCTAGGAAATGCGGGTCGGGCACCGTCACACCATCGAAGTTGGCGACATGCCCCTCCGGGTAGAGCTTGTAGAACGGCCCTTCATCCTCGGGCAGGCGGGGCACCATGACCGGCGGATCCAGCGGCACGCCATCCTCCCCGCGCAGTTCCACCAGCGCGCCCTGAGGGTCCTGCTGGCGCATGTGCAGCATCAGGCCGTCGCCGTCCACATCGCTGGCCTGCCAGTGGGCATGGGCTCGGTTGGCCCGGTCGTTCACCGGGCTGGATCGCACATAGTGCCCGGTCTTGAGCATTTCCTCGGCGCCGTCGGGCGAGATGCGAGGGGCGATGTAGAACAGCGCGTCCCGGATCGCCTCGGCCATGTGGGCCGGCAACGGCTTGCCGCCGGCCTCGTTGCGCCCGGCATGGATGCCCAGCACGTCCTCGGCGATGGCCAGCGCCACGCTGGTGCCACAGAACTCGGTGGCGTGCATGTTGCCGTCGATCCAGACCGCCGGGCGCAGCCGGTCCGGGTCGCGCCCGAGGGTCAGCAGCGGGATGTCCCGACCCTGCGGCGTGCGGCCCAGCGACGACACCCGGACCCGGTCGGGATGAGCCCGGGCCCAGGCATCGAGCTGCGCCATGAGTTCGGCATGATCAAGGTAACGGCTTCTGAACATGGACGCGGGCCCCGCAAGCAATGAAGCGGCAAGTGTAGGAGCAGCGTCCGCGCACGCCTTGCGCTCTGGCTCAGGCCGCGGACGCGGGCGGGCGCGGGGGCAGCCGCTGGCGCACGATCTCGGTCAGATAGCGCGCCCCTATGGGGAGGATCTCGTCGTTGAAGTCGTAGCGGGCGTTATGCAGCGGCACGCCGCCCGGGGTGTCCGGCGCGCCCTGCCCGATGAAAACGAAGGCACCGGGCACCGCTTGCAGAAAGGCCCCGAAATCCTCCGAGATCATCATGGGCGGCACGTCGGCATCCACCCGGTCCGCCCCGACCACCGCCCGCGCCGCCCGCACGGCCACGGAAACGCACTCGGGCCAGTTCACGGTCGGCGCGAACTCGTGGGTATAGCTCACCTCGCAACGGGCGCCATGCGCCAGGGCGATGCCCTGGCAGATCTCTCGCAAGCGACGCTCCAGCAAGGCCTGCACCTGGGGCGCATGGCTGCGGGTATCGCCCCGGATCTCCACATGGGTGGGCAGTGCGTTGCGGATGCCGTCGCTGTGGATCTCGGTGCAGGAGACCACCGCCGAGTCGGCCGGATCGACGGAGCGCGCCACGATGGTCTGCAGGGCCAGGATGATTTCAGCGGCCACCACCAGCGGGTCGATGGCCATCTGGGGTCGCGCCGCATGGCCGCCGCGCCCATGGATGCGGATGACGAAGTTGTCCTCGCTGGCCATGATGCCGCCACTGCGGGTGGCGATCCGCCCGACCGGCATGCCCGGAATGTTGTGCGCGCCATAGATCTCATCGACCGGGAACCGCTCGAACAGACCGTCCTGCATCATCGCACGGGCACCCCGGCCATGCTCCTCCGCCGGCTGGAAGATGAAACGCACGGTGCCCTCGAAATCGCGCGAACGGGTCAGCATCTGCGCGGCGCCGAGCAGCATCGCCATGTGGCCATCATGCCCGCAGCCGTGCATGCAGCCGACCCGCTCCGAGGCATGGGGCCGGCCCTCGGCGACTTCGGTCAGGGCCAGCCCATCCATGTCGGCACGCAAACCGATCACGCCCGGCGCGTCGCCCACCGTCAGACTGGCCACCAGACCCGTGCCGCCGATGCCCTCGTGCACCCGCAGGCCCATCAGCTCCAGCGCCCGTGCCACGAAACCCGCCGTCCGGTGCTCCTGGAAGCCGGTCTCGGGAAAGCGATGCAGCTGGCGGCGCCACCGCACCATGCGGGTCAGCAGCTCGGCGTCCACGTCGGCCGCCCCGGTCATGCCGCCGCTCCCTCGGGCGACGCCCGCCAGGCGGCCTGGCGGCGCAACACGGAGGATGCGCTTTCCCCCACCAGCCGGGCGTAGGTATCCGGGGCGGTCGCGCCCTCGGTGCTGATGAGCAGCACCCGCGACGCCGGCGTCAGCCCGATGCGAGCGGCCGCCTGGGGATCGTCCTGCAGGGCCCGCAAGGCGGCCAGCCCCGCCACCCCCGATTCGCCGGCCAGCACGGGAATGTCCAGGGTGCTGCCGCGCGCCAGCGCGCCCATGGCCTGCACCGCCGCGTCATCGTCCACCGTCATGAAGGCATCGACACCGGGCTGGAGGAAGCGCCAGGCCAGGGGCGATGTCTCGCCGCAGGCCAGCCCGGCCATCACCGAATCGACCGACCCGGTTGCCCGGGCCGGTCGGCCCTGGATGGCGCTCTGCAGGAGACAGTCGGCCTGGGCCGGCTCCACCACCACCAGCCAGGGACGCTGCGCGCCCTGGAACTCCCAGAATCCGCTCACCACCCCGGCGGCCAGCCCGCCCACGCCACCCTGCACAAGAACGTGGGTGAAGGCCCCGGCCTCCCCCGGGCGCGCCAGCGTCTGCTCGAAAACCTCCTCGGCGATGATGGCGTAGCCCTGCATGACATCGCGCGGAATCTCCTCGTAGCCCTCGTAGGAGGTGTCCGACACCACCTGCCAGCCATGGTCCTGCGCCAGCCGGGCCGCATGCTGCACCGAATGGTCGTAGTCGCCAGCCACCCGGACGATCCGGGCCCCCAGGTCGGCGATGGCCTGCTCGCGCTCCGGGCTGACCTGGGCATGCAGCACGATCACGCAGCGGCAGCCCGCGGCCTGAGCGGCTGCGGCCAGAGCGCGCCCATGGTTGCCGTCGGTGGCACTGATCACGGTGTGATCCCGCAGGGACTCCGCATGGCGCCCCGCCAGGATGCCCAGCGGCTCGAAGTCCGGATGCAGCCGCAGCAGGTGACGCACCAGCGCAATCGGCGCTCCCAGCGCCTTGAAGCTGCCCAGAGGCGAGCGTACCGATTCGTCCTTCACGCACAGTGCCGCGATGCCCAGGCTGCGGGCCAGTCCGGGCAGCGGGTACAGGGGCGTGGGATCCGGCGCGACTCCGGGCCAGCGGGACAGCCATTGCCAGCTCTCGCGGGCGCGGGCCCGGTTCAGGAGCAGGGCCAGTTCGGCCGGATACACGGTACGCCGGGCATGGGGATTGAGGAAAACCATGGATATGACGGATCGGGACAGGGACGAGGACGATGGCAATGCGACCGGAGTCCGCGCCTCAATGGACACCCAGGCAGCCCTGGACCACATCCAGCAGGACCCGGGCACCCAGGACCAGCTGCGCGTCGTCGGTGTGCTCGCGCGGGTTGTGGCTGATGCCGGCCCGGCTGGGCACGAAGATCATGGCCGAGGGCGCGATGCGGGCGATCATCTGCGCATCGTGCCCGGCACCCGAGGTCATGCGCCGGCAGGGCAGACTGCGGCGCGCCGCAGCCGCCTCGATGCGCGCCACCAGGCCGGGATCGAACACCACCGGGGCCAGGTCCACCAGCGACTCGGTCTCGAAGCGCACGCCCTCGCGCGCCGCCAGGTCGGCCAGAAAGCCGACGAAGCGCTGTCGGGCAGCCTGCAGCCGGCCGGCATCCGGATCGCGCAGATCGACGGTGAAGGTGGCCTTGCGCGGGATCACGTTGATCAGGTCCGGCTCCAGCCGCAGCGAGCCGGTCGTGGCCAGGGTGGTCCCGGGGTCGGCGTCCGCCACCTGCTCGCGCAGGAACACCTGGCAGGCCGCCGCCACATAGGCCGGGTCATGTCGCAAGCGGGTCGGCGTGGTACCGGCGTGATTGGCCACCCCCTGTACGGTGATCCGCTGCCACGAGATGCCCTGCAGATCCTGCACCGCACCGATCAGGTCGCCGTTCGCCTCCAGCACCGGACCCTGCTCGATGTGCAGTTCCAGGTACTCCTGCGGGACGATCGCACCGGGCTCCAGATCGCCGGCATAGCCGATGCGCGCCAGCTCGTCGCCCAGACGGGTGCCGTCGATGCCTCGGGTATCGAGTGCCGCCTGCAGCGGTAGGCCCCCGGCGTACACCAGCGATCCCATCATGTCGGGCTGGTAGCGTACCCCCTCCTCGTTGGTGAAGGCGGCCACCACGATGGGCCGGCCGGGCTGGCTTCCCGCCTGCCGGTAGGCCCGCACCACCGCCAGACCGGCCAGCACGCCGTAGCAGCCGTCCAGCGCGCCAGCCTGGTGCACCGTGTCGATGTGGGAGCCCATCATCAGGGGCCGGCCCCCACCCGCTGCGGCCCCCTCGGGCTGCAGAATGCCCAGGACATTGCCGATCCGGTCCACCCGGACCGCCAGGCCCAGCTCGCGCATCCACCGCACCAGCTGGTCCCGGCCGGCCCGGTCCTCATCGCTCAGGGCGATGCGGGTGCGCCCGGGCGAAGCCGCAGGCCGCCCGACTTCGCCCAGCGCATGGATCTGCTGCAGCAGCGCGGTGGCATCCAGAGTCAGTTCGGTCGGCGGCATGGTGGCAAGTTGGAGAGGGGGTCCGGGTGTAATGAATATTATTCGAACAAATTGCACAAATATTCGAAAATATGGATCTAAGTTCGAATTTTTTCCATAATGAGCGCAATGAAGCTGGACCATTACGACCGCACGCTGCTGGCTGCGCTGCAGGAGGACGGCCGGGTGCCGCAGAGCGAACTCGGGCAACGGGCACACCTCTCGACCGCGGCGGTGAACCGACGGCTCAAGCTGCTGCAGGGCGCCGGCGTGATCGAGCGCTTCTCGGCCCGACTCAACCCCAAGGCCCTGGGCTACGACCTGACGGTGATCGTCGAGGTCAAGGCGGAGAACGAGCGCGCCGACCTGCTCGACGACATGCAACGCCGCTTCACCGCCTGCCCCCAGGTCCAGCAGTGCTACTACGTGGCCGGTGAGTGGGATTTCGTGCTGATCTTCCTGGTCCGCTCCATGGAGCAGTATGTGGCGCTGACCCGGGCGCTGTTCTTCGAATCGGGCAATGTGAAATCCTTCAACACCCTGGTGGCCATGAATCCCGTCAAGACCGGGATGAGCGTGCCTGTGGATACCCGGCCGGACAGCGCCTGATTTCAGGGCCAATAAGGCTTGAAATCCTTTAAAACAAAGGGTTTGATGCTATGAATAAAAGAGCACATTCACCGATCGGCGAGTCCCGGCGAGGGCTGCTGCGGACCGGCCTCGGCCTGGCCCTGGGCGGCGGCGCCGGGTGGCTCCGGCCAGGCACGGCGTTCGCCCAGGCCGCGGGCGACTGGGGTGCGGCCCAGGGCTGGCCCGCCGGCTGGGGCCCGCCGGGCCAGCCCACCCGCTGGGAGGGCTGGCCGGACTACCGCGTCGGCAACTACTCGGGCGGCTTCGAAGGCATGTTCCGCCACCACCGCATCGCGGCGCCCGACCAGGCCTTTGCGCTGCAGGAAACGCCCCGCGCCCTGGGCTACCGTTGGGGCCTGAGCCGGCGCAAGCTGCAGGACTACCTGGACCGGTGGCCGGTCACCGGCCTGCTGGTGGCCCGCCAGGGCCGGATCTGGGCCGAGCATTACCGCTTCGGGCGCGATGGCGGCATGCGCCTGACCAGCTGGTCGATGGCCAAGAGCGTGACCTCCCTGCTGGTGGGGATCGCGCTGGACCAGGGCCTGATCCGCAGCCTGGACGACCTGCCGCAGGACTACGTGCCCGAGCTGCAAGGTACCCTGCACGGCCAGATTCCGATGCGCCACCTGCTCAACATGTCCAGCGGCGCCGACGTGGTGCACGAGCGCGACCCGGTTCGCATCGATGTGCCGGCCATCCTGGGCTGGCCGCCGTCGCGCACCGTGGGCACCGATGTCCACCGCGTGGTGCGCACCTGGAACGGCCGGCTCGAGGCGCCGGGCGTGCGCTTCAACTACAACGAGCTCTGCCCGCTGACCCTGGGCATGGTGCTGCGCGCCGCCAGCGGCGGCAGCCTGGCACAGTTCGCCCAGACCCAGCTCTGGCAGCCGCTGGGCGCCGAGTCCGACGCCACCTGGTTGACCGACGCGCTGGGACGCGAATACAACTGCGTGGGCTTTGCCGCCCGGCTGCGCGACTGGGCCCGACTCGGGCAGCTGGTGGCGCAGCAGGGCGAGATGCAGGGCCGGCAGATCGTCAGCCGGGCCTGGCTGGCCGACTGCGCCCGCCACGGGCCCCAGGACCAGCAGGTGCGCCACGGCGTCATGCGGGCGGACATGGGCTACAAGAACTTCTTCTGGCACCCGCGCCCCGACGGGGCCTGGCTGATGATGAACGGCCACCACGGCCAGCGGGTGCTGGTGGACCGCGCCAGCCAGACCGTGCTGGTGCAGACCGCCGTGAGCCACGAGGGACCCTGGCAACGCGAGCTGTTCGCGCTGTTCGAGGCGGCGATCCAGGCGTCCGATTGAACGCAAAAGACCCGATCGGGTTCGGTCGAATCGATGGGCTGAGTCGCTTTTCAATCAATGCGGCTCATTATTTGAGCCAAAATGACATAATGTGGCTCATGAGCGCTCGTCCCGCATGGATCTGGCAGCAACCTGACTGGCCCGTTCTGGGGTATGACCCGCAGGCGACTGCCGTCGATCTGAGCCTGGCACTCCGCTGGACGGGCATCGTCGAGGGGAAGGCTGCCGCCATCGGCCTGCAGGATTCACTCCCATTGGTACTGGATGCCTATGCCGAGGAAGCCCTGGCCACGGCGCGGATGGAGGGTCAGGCCTTGCCACCAGACGCCGTTCGCTCATCGGTTCTACGGCATCTGGGCCTGTCGCAGCAGGGCCCCGTGGACCGGCATGCGGACGGGCTGGTTGCCGTGCTGGCCGACGCCACCCAGGCCCCGGGCGAGCCGCTGACCGAGGATCGCCTGTGCCGCTGGCAGGCCGCACTCTTCCCCACTGGCCTGTCAGGACTGCAGCGCATCGCCGTGGGACGCTACCGGGACCACGCAGACCCCATGCAGATCGTCAGCGGCATGCCCGGCCGGGAGACGGTGCACTACGAGGCACCGCCTTCGCGCGATGTACGCCGTCACATGGGAGCCTTCCTGGACTGGTTTGCCGCCACGAACCCCGCAGCCAGCCCTATCGGCAACCCTGACAACGCAGCCCCGCGAGAGACGACCGACGGCATCTCCCGGGCCGCCATCGCCCACCTCTGGTTCGAGAGCATCCACCCGTTCGAGGACGGCAACGGCCGGCTGGGCCGGGCCGTCGTGGACCTGGCCATGGCCCAGTACCTGCACTCGGGTCACGGCACATCCCTGCGACTGGTCAGCCTGTCGACGCAATGGATGCGTCATCGCACAGCCTACTATGACGCGCTGAACGAAGCGCAGCGCGGCACGGGCGACGTCACCGGCTGGGTGAGCTGGTTCGCACAGCAATGGACCCAGGCCTGCCAGACCGCGTCCAAGGTGATGGACCAGGCCGTGCTGAAACAGCGCTTCTGGCAGACACACGCGTCATCTGTTCTCCAGCCCCGGCAACGCAAGGTTTTGCAGCGCCTGCTGGATGACGGAGACGGCGGGTTCCTGGGCGGGCTGAACGCCGACAAGTACATGAAGATGACCAAGGTCTCCAAAGCCACCGCCACGCGGGATCTGGCGCTGATGGTGGCCGCCGGGCAATTGCGCAGCCAGGGCAAAGGCAGGGCCGTGCGTTACCTGGTCAATGTGCCGGAATGGTTGCACGGGGCTGAGCGGACCCAGGCGCGCAGGTCAGGGTAGCGTAGCCAGAGCGGCGCGAGGCTGCCGGCCTGGCTGCTGATGAAATGGGCCGGCTGGAATTTCCGAACCCAGCGGCACGACCCTGATTTCGAAATCAACGACGCCGTCAAGCCTGGCGGACGCCAGGGATCAGAGGCGAAAAGTGATTGAGCTCTGCCACCAGCAGCCGCAGTTCGGCGACTTCTTCGTCGTACGCGCCCTTTCCAGCTGTCTGACGAATGGTGGCGAAACGGCCCGGGCAGGAGGGACCCTGGCAACACGAGCTGTTCGCGCTGTTCGAGGCGGCGACCCGAGCCACCGATTGAGCGCAAGCCGCCCGACCAGGACCGGCTCAAGGGAACGATCGAAGGGGCAGTGTGTACGGGTGATGGCATCGTACCCGGCGCCCTTCGCCCAAATCACGCAAGGCTGGCTCCTCGTGAGCGCAACCTGGCTGAGCCACCGGGCAGCGGGTGTGGAATCGGCATCCAGTCGGTGGGCTGACTCCGCTGGGAATTTCTCCCTGCAGCACGATGCGATGCGCGCGTCGCGCCGGGTCCACGGCCGGGTTGGTAGACACCAGGGCGGCGGCGTAAGGATGGGCAGGACGAACGAACAGGCTGGCCGTGGGCGCCTCCTCGACGATCTGTCCGAGATACATCACGGCAGTTCGCGTGGTGACACGGCGAATCACATTCAGGTTGTGGCTGACCAGCAGATACGTCAGGCCGAATTCGCGATGCAGATCGAGCAGCAAATTCAGCAACTCCCCCTGCACCGAGACATCCAGACCGGCGGTGGGTTCATCGGCAATGATCAACTCCGGCTGCATCAGCAGGGCGCGCGCCACGCCCACCCGCCGAGCCTGTCCCCCCGATATCTGATGCGGGAATTTGGCCAGCACGTCGGCTGACAGACCCAGGCGCTCCAGGATGCCACGCAGACGCTCACGCGTCGGGGCTTCGGGCAGATGGTGGATGGCGATCGGCTCAGCCAGTATGCGTCCGATCGGCATGCGCGGGGACAGCGAGGCTACAGCGTCCTGAAGCAGCATCTGCACCCGCCGACGAAAGGCCAGCGGCTGCTCGCGCAGACAGTCGGAGACCGATTTTCCACCCAAGGTCACCTTGCCGGACGACGGCACCGTCAGCCCGACCAGCACCCGGCAAAGCGTGGTCTTGCCGGAACCCGACTCGCCAACAAGGCCCAGGATCTCCCCTTTCGCGATGCAGAGGGACACATCATGCAGGGCCCGCACGCCTCGCCCATACGTGACGCTGACCTGCGTGAATTCAACGAGTGGCGACGTCATGCGGGATCCTGCAGGAGAAGGCAGGCCACCCGATGCGCCGGGCCCACCACCATCGGCATCGGGAACTCGGTCCGGCATCGCTCCGTCGCCTGGACGCACCGGGGGGCGAACACGCAACCCCGGGACGGAGCCACCGGATCCTGCACCTCCCCCGGGATCGACCGCAGGGGACCGGTATCGGCGGCGTCGTCCAACTCGCACTCCAGCAAGGCTCGGGTATAGGGATGCCGAGGCCTGGCCAGCACCTGCGCCACCGGACCGGTCTCGACCACGGTGCCGGCATACATGACGCACAGGTCGTCGCACAACTGGGCCACCAGGCCCAGATGGTGGGAGATGAAAACGATGGAGCCGGACAACCCGCGCCGCAGGCCTTCCAGCAGATCCACGATCTGCGCCTCCACCGTCGCATCCAGGGCGGTGGTCGGCTCGTCCGCCACGAGCAGATCCGGTTGCGCCAGCAGGGCCATGGCAATCATGACCCGCTGACGCATCCCCCCGGAAAGCTGGTGGGGATATGCCGAAAGTCGCAGTTCGGCATCTGCGATACCCACGCGCACCAAGGCCTCGCGGGCTCGCGCCGTCGCCTGGGCCCGCGAGATCCCCGGATGGCGCCGGCGCAGCACATCCGCCAGATGCGTGGCCACACTGAAAAGAGGATTGAGCGCGGACATCGGGTCCTGAAAGATCATGGCCAGGCGCCGGCCACGCCAGCCGGCCATTTCCGCCTCGCTCAGACCCAGCAGGTCGACGCCATCGAACACCACCCGCCCTTCCAGCCGGGTGATGTTGGCTGGCAGAAGTCGCAGCAGGCAACTGGCCAGGCTGGACTTGCCGGAACCCGATTCGCCAACCACCCCCACGATGCGGCCGCGACCGATGTCCAGGTCGATGCCGCGCAGGATGTGGGCGGTGCCACGCGGCGTATTCGCCTCCAGTTGAAGACCTCGGATGCGGACCAGCGGCCGGGCTGTTGCCTCTGTGTTCGATGGGTGTTCCATAGGATCAGTGGCTCCGTCCGATGCGGGGATCGACGGCGTCCCGGACCGCCTCGCCGAACAGCGTGAAGCCCAGGGTGGCCAGTGCCAGTGCTGCGCTGGAAACCACGACGGGGATCCAGGATTCGGAGAGGTACTGGTAACCGTCCTGGATGAGGGTACCCCAGCTCGCCAGTGGAGGCCGAACCCCCAGACCCAGGAAGGACAGGCCCGCCTCGATGGCGATCACCACGGGGATGTCCATCGATGCGAGGATGATCAAGGGGCCCAGGATGTTGGGCAGGACGTGATGCCACACCCTGCGCCAGGGAGATGCACCCAGAATGCGCTCCGCCTCAAGGAACGGTGCACTGCGCAGGGTGAGTGTCTGCGCACGGGCCAGCCGGCCAAACTGCGGCATGAGGGTCACGGCAACGATGAGCACGATGATCGGCGTCGACGGACCGAATACGGCCACCACGGCCAGCGCCAGCACCAGACTGGGAAACGCGTAGATCACATCGAAGAGGATCAGCACGATCCGCTCGGTGCGGGCCGGCAGGTAGGCCGCCAGGATGCCCAGCGCCGTTCCGGCGCTCAAGGCTATCGCTATCGAGGCAATGGCCACCTGCATGGCCACCGAGGCCCCATGAACCATCCGGGAAAAAAGATCGCGCCCGAGATGGTCGGTGCCCAGCCAATGCGCCGGGCTGGGCCCCGCGAAGCGGTTCATCACATCCAAGGCTTCCGGATTGTGGGTGGCGACCCAGGGCGCAAAGACGGCGCACACCATCACCAGCGACACCAGCGCCAGCCCGACCGCGCCCGGCAGGGTGCGAGCAACTTGGGACAGCACCCGCCAGAGGACCGGCAGGGTCTTCATCGGCCATCACCTTGCCGTGCGTCCGCATGGCGGATGCGTGGATCGATGGCGGAATAGGACAGATCGACCACCAGATTGACCAGCACGAAGATCACCACCACCACCAGCACAGCCCCCTGGACCACCGGGTAGTTCCGGTCGGAAATGGCGCCATAGATCAGCCGGCCCAGGCCCGGGCGGGCAAACACGATCTCGATGAGCACGGCGCCCCCCAGGAGGCGGCCGATTCCCATGCCCAGGATGGTCAGGGTGGGGATGCAGGCATTCTTCAGCGCATACTTGTAGGTGATGAGCCGTTCCGACAGGCCGTAGGCGCGCGCCGTGCGGATGTGAGGTTCCCCCATGACTTCGAGCATCGAGGTGCGAACCAGGCGGGCGATGAAACCAACCCAGCCCAAGGCCAGCGCGACCGAGGGCAGCACCATCCTCCGGACTTCATCCCAGAAATCGCCGGTTCGGCTGGCCCCCAGCACCGGCAGCCAGTCCAGCCAGACGGAAAACACCAGCAGCAGGAAGATGGCAACCACGAACCCCGGGACAGCGATGAAGGCGACCGACACAAAGGCCAGCACGTTATCCATGGCCGATCCACGGTGGATGGCTGCGTAGATCCCCAGGGGAATGCCAGTGACCACGGCGAGCAGGATGGCCACCGTGGTCAGGATCAGGGTGTAGGGCACCACCGCTGCAATCATGCGGGCGACCGGCTGGCCCGTGATGACATCGGTACCCAGGTCACCA
Organism: Rhodoferax sp.; assembly: GCA_018882485.1. Taxonomy (GTDB): domain Bacteria; phylum Pseudomonadota; class Gammaproteobacteria; order Burkholderiales; family Burkholderiaceae_C; genus Rhodoferax. The sequence continues at coordinate 14,939 of VERU01000011.1, forward strand.
CGGACCACCTGGCTGAAAAATCGCCAGATTCGAAGGGGTATCGGCTGATCCAGTCCCATCTCTGCAATGAACCGCCGCGACGCCTCCGGCGTGGCCTGGGGTCCCAGCAGAACCGTGGCGGGATCGCCTGGGACCACCGCCGACAGCGTGATGAGCAAGACCATGGCCCCCACCACGATCAAGAGGGTCGTCAGCAGCCGGCTTGCCAAGTAAGAAAGGGCATCGTGTCGCATCATGCTCCCCATCGGGATCGCTGTACGCCCGGCCCGCTCACGCCGACCCCGCATGCTTGAGCAACCATGTCC
>VERU01000365.1 GCA_018882485.1 Rhodoferax sp.
ACTGGCTCCGGGGGCGTCGCCGCATCGTCTGCGCTTTGCAGCCAGTCTTGAGGATTGTGTGAAGGATGCCGACTTCGTCCAGGAAAGTGCCCCGGAGCGCCTTGAATTGAAGGTGGCGCTGCATGCGGACATCAGTGCCGCCGCCCGTCCTGATGTGCTGATCGGCTCCTCGACCTCGGGTCTGTTGCCCAGCGAATTCTTCGCCCGTGCCACCCATCCCGATCGCTGCGTGGTTGGCCACCCCTTCAATCCGGTTTATCTGTTGCCCCTGGTGGAGGTTGTCGGGGGGGAGCGGACTGAGGCGGAGGCGATTGACGCCGCCAAGACGGTATATCGGTCTTTGGGCATGCACCCGCTCCATGTGCGCAAGGAGATCCCCGGCTTCATCGCCGACCGCTTGCTGGAAGCGATGTGGCGCGAATCCCTGCATCTGGTCAATGAGGGGATTGCCACCACTGGAGAAATCGACGATGCGATCCGGTTCGGTGCGGGTATGCGCTGGTCGTTCATGGGAAGTTTCCTGATTTACACGCTGGCTGGGGGCAATGCGGGCATGCGCCACTTCATGGCCCAGTTCGGGCCGGCGCTCAAATTGCCATGGACCAAACTGGAGGCACCAGAGCTGACCGACGACCTGATCGATCGTGTGGTCGAAGGAACCCGGGACCAGCTGGATGGTCACACCATCGAAGCCCTGGAGCGCTACCGGGACGATTGCCTGCTGGCCATTCAGTCGGCCATTGCCGACACCAAGCGTCGCCATGGCATCGAGGACACGCCGCGGCAGCCGTAGACATGTCGCATTCCCTCGTGACGTACTCGGGTTCGATCCAGCCCGACTGGGTGGACTACAACGGTCACTTGCGGGATGCCTACTACCTGTTGCTGTTCAGCTTCGGCACGGACGGTCTGATGGACCAACTGGGTCTGGATGCGGCGGGACGCGCTGAAACCGGACACTCCCTGTACACCGTGGAATGTCACCTCAACTTTTTGAGGGAGGTCCGGCATGCTTCGCATGTCGAGGTGCACACTCGAATTCTGGGGCACGATGCCAAACGGCTGCACGTCTACCACAGCTTGGTCCATCCGGGGCGGGATGGCCTGCTGGCCGCCAGTGAGCAACTGCTGCTGAATGTCGATGTGTCGGCTGCGCGGACCACTGGATTCGCGTCTGGGGTCTTGCACCGCCTTCAGGTGCTTTTCAGCTTGCAGCGGAGCGATCCCAGGCCAGAGCATGTCGGGAAAGTCATCCGGGTGCCTTGGCCGGTCATTGGTGGCCAACCATGAGTTCCCCACGGCCTGATCATGGTCTGCGCACGCCGCTGGAAGGGACGGGACACCTGCCTTGGGACTCGCGGAGACCAATTCCTGCCCCCCTGCGGCTCTGCCAGACGCGGGTCAAGTCCGACTGGGTGGATTACAACCACCACATGAGCGAGTCATGCTATCTGCTGGTCTTCGGGGACAGCACCGACGCTTTCTTCCGATTCATAGGGATCGATGAAAACTACCGACAAACGGGAGGGCACTCGTTCTATACCGTGGAGACGCATTTGCACAACCTGAAAGAAGTGGCCCTGGACGAGCCGCTCGATCTGCATTTGCAACTGCTTGACCACGACGGCAAACGCCTGCACCTGTTTCATTCCATGTTCCTTGGAGGTTCGGGCACTCTGCTGGCCACAGCGGAACAGATGTTGGTCCATGTGGACATGCATGCCGGCCGCGCGGCCACCATGCCCTCCGACCTGCTGGCGCGGGTGGCGGCGATTCGTGCGGCGCACCAGCCTCTGGGTCTTCCTGTACAGGCTGGTTCGCGCATCGGCATTCGGAGGACCCCGGTCTGACATGAACCCTTTCGGGCCGATATCCGTCCGGCGTAATCGGCCCAATTTCTCGCACCAGGACAGTCGCCATGCATTTTGAGCTGAGCATTGAACAGAGGCAGTTGGTTGAAGCGGTTCGTGCCTTTGTCGAGAACGAGTTGTATCCGCATGAAGACGAGGTGGAGCGACTGGACGCCGTTCCGAAGGAACTGGCTGCCCGTCTGCAGGCCCAGGCCATCGAACTCGGCCTTTACGCCGCGAACATGCCCGAAGCCTTGGGCGGCGGTGGCCTGTCTGCCTTTGATCTGACCTTGATGGAGCGGGAGTTGGGCCGAGCCTCCTATGCCTTGCAAATGCTGGTCGCTCGGCCCAGCAACATCTTGCGAGCTTGTCAGGGCCGACAGATCGAGGAATACCTTCTGCCCACCATACGCGGGGAGCGCCACGACTGCCTGGCCATGACCGAGCCTGATGCGGGATCCGATGTGCGCAGCATGCGCACCCGTGCGGTCCGTGACGGGGACGTGTACCGCATTGATGGCAGCAAGCACTTCATCAGTCACGCCGACGTTTCCGATTTTGTGGTGCTGTTTGCGGCAACCGGTACCGAGGAAACGCCTCACGGACCCAAGAAACGCATCACCGCATTTTTGGTGGATCTCGATACGCCCGGGTTGACCGTCCGGCGCGGGCCGTCGAGTGTCTCCCATCGCGGCTACCACCAGTGCGAACTGTTCTTTGACGGGTGCCGTGTACCCGCGGGCCATGTGCTGGGTGAAGAGGGGCGCGGGTTCGAATTGATGGGTGAGTGGCTGGGGTCCACACGCCTTACGGTGGCGGCCACCAGCGTGGGGCGCGGGCGCCGGGTGTTGGACATGGCGACCGCCTGGGCAGCGCATCGCAAGCAGTTTGGACAGCCCATAGGCCGGTTTCAGGGTGTTGGATTCAAGCTGGCCGATATGGCGACCGAACTGGAGGCGGCCGAATTGCTGACCCTGCAAGCTGCCTGGAAATGCGGCCAGGGTTGCATGTCCGATTCAGACGCAGCCATGGCCAAGCTGTTCGCCACGGAGACGCTTGCACGCATCACCGACCAGACCGTACAAATCTTCGGTGGCATGGGCCTGATGGGCACGCTGCCCATCGAGCGGTTCTGGCGAGATGCACGGGTGGAACGGATATGGGATGGCACCAGTGAAATCCAGCGGCATATCATTTCTCGAGCCATGCTCAGGCCGCAGGGTGCCTGATGGGCCCGCCTGCCTGCCACACCACGCAGACCGGGTTGAACCGGCTGTTGCGTCCCCGAGAGATCGCGGTATTTGGTGGCGAGCCCGCCGCTGAAGTCGTGCGACGCTGCCGCGCCCTGGGATTTGCGGGCGAAATCTGGCCCGTACACCCCCATCGAACCCATCTAGGAGGCGAGCCCTGTTTCCGCTCGGTGGCCGATTTGCCACGCCCGCCCGACGCGAGTTTCGTTGCAGTTCCGGGGGGCAGCACGGTGGAAGTCGTTGAAGCCCTTGCCTTGCGAGGTGCCGGAGGGGTGGTGTGTTACGCCTCCGGATTTGCCGAAGTTGGCGGCCCTGGCGTGCTGTTGCAGCAGAGGCTCACGGCGGCATCCAGGGACATGGCCTTGCTGGGTCCCAACTGCTACGGCATGCTGAACTACCTGGATG
>VERU01000366.1 GCA_018882485.1 Rhodoferax sp.
GCTCGCGCGCCAGTCGCATCATCAAAGCAAACACTTGTTCGGCGGTGGCACGGTCGAGGTTGCCCGTGGGCTCATCGGCCAGCACGCATTCAGGTTGCGTCACCAGCGCACGCGCCAAGGCCACACGCTGACGCTCGCCGCCCGACAATTCGGCCGGGCGATGGTGGGCGCGCTCGGCCAGACCCACCGCCGCCAGCATGTGCTGCGCTTTCAGGGCCGCTTGATCGCGTGGCATGCGCCGAATCCACAAGGGCATGGCCACGTTGTCCAAGGCGCTGAACTCGGGCAGCAGGTGGTGAAACTGGTACACAAAGCCGATGTGCTGATTGCGCAAGTCGCCCAGGGCTTTGGCGCTCAAGCCCGCCAGGGCTTGGCCCATGACGCGCACCTGGCCTTGCGTGGGCGCGTCGAGCCCGCCCAGCAAATGCAGCAAGGTGCTTTTGCCCGAGCCAGAGGCGCCCACAATGGCGACAGTTTCGCCGGCCTGCACCGTCAGGTCCACCGACTGCAGCACGCTGACATCCAAAGGGCCTTCTTTGAAACGGCGCACCAGGCCTTGGGCATGCAACACGGCTTCACTCATGACGCAAGGCCTCCACGGGATGCACGCGGCTGGCACGCCAGCTAGGGTAAAGCGTGGCCAACAAGGACAAGGCCAGCGAGATCAGCGCCACAGGCCAGATGTCGGCTGCTTGTGGGTCACTGGGCATGCGACTGATCAGGTAGATGTCTTTGGGCAAAAAGCTGGCTCCCAGGGCACGCTCGATCATGGGCACCAAGGTGTCGATGTTGAACGCCACCGCCAGCCCTAACAACAGGCCCGAGAAGGTGCCGATCACGCCCACCAGCGCGCCTTGAACCATGAAGATGCGCATGATGGCCCCGGGGCTGGCGCCCAGGGTGCGCAAGATGGCGATGTCGGCGCGCTTGTCGGTCACCGTCATCACCAGCGTGCTCACCAGGTTGAAGGCGGCCACCGCCACGATCAGGGTGAGGATGATGAACATCATGCGTTTTTCCACCTGCACGGCGGCAAACCAGGTGCGGTTTTGCTGCGTCCAGTCGCGCACATAAAACTCGCCGCCCAGCTCCTGCTGCAGCTCGGCGGCGACCTGGCGGGCCTGGTGCAGGTCGCGCAGCTTCACGCGCATGCCGCTGGGGCCCTCGAGGCGAAACAGCCGCGCCGCATCATCCACATGCATCAGCACCAGGGCCGAGTCGTATTCGTAATGGCCCGAGCTGAACAGCCCAGCCAGGCGCATTTGCTTGAGGCGCGGCAAGGCGCCCGCCGGTGTGACCTGGCCCGAGGGGGAGATCAGAGTCACCTGCTCGCCCGGCATGACGCCCAGGGCGGTGGCCAGATCACGCCCCAGCACCACCTCAAAGCGGCCAGGCACCAGCGCCTGCAGCCAGCCCGCCTGCGCGGCCTGCAAATCGCTGACCGCGGGCTCGAGCGCCGGGTCGATGCCGCGCACCAGCACGCCCTTCATGTCTTCGCCGCGTGCGGCCAGCGCCTGCGCGCTGACAAAGGGCGCCGCGCCGCGCACCTCGGGGTGGGCCAGCAAGCGCGCGCGCAAGCCCTCGGTGTCGGGCAATGCCCCCCCGCTGGCGGCGTAAATTTCAATGTGCGAGACCACGCCGAGCATGCGGTCGCGCACCTCGCGCTGAAAGCCGTTCATGACCGAGAGCACGATGATGAGCGCGGCCACGCCCAGCGCAATGCCCAGCATGGACACCGCCGAAATGAAGGAGATGAAGCCGTTGCGCCGGGTCGCCCGCCCGGACCGGGTGTAGCGCCAGCCTAGGGTCAGTTCGTAGGGAATGGGCATGGACAGGTCAGCAAGGGTGCCCGGATCCGTGGGCGGACCCGGGCACCGTGCATTGTGGCACCGGCCGCACACCGCCTGCCCCCGCCCGCCCCCCTTCTGCCAATGCCAGACAATGCCGCCATGCACCTGCTGATTCCCTTCGCCTCGGGCGCCGACCCCGGCTGCGCCGCCCGGCTGCGTGCACTGGCGCTGCCCCGGCTGACCGCCCTGCTGGCCCGGCTGACGGCCCAGCCTGCGGACGCCGGCGATCCCCGCAGCCTGTCGCCGCCGCACGAGCGGGCGCTGGCGCAGGCACGGGGTCTGCCCCTGCAGGACGGCCTGCTGCCCTGGGCCGCGCTGGATGCGCAGGCCGCGGGCCTTACCCGGCCGGGTGACGGCCTGGCCTGGGCCCGGGTCACGCTGTGCCACTGGGAGATCGGCACCCATCAGGTCAGCCAGCGCCCCGGCCCCCTGCCCGGGCTGACCGAAGCCGACAGCCAGGCCCTGATGGCAGCGGCCGCCCCCTACTTCGCCGGAGACGGCATCGACCTGCACGCCTTCCAGCCGCAGCACTGGCTGGCGCAGGGACCGCCCCTGCACCGGCTGCCCACGGCCTCGGTGGACCGGGTGGCGGGGCAGGAGGTCCACCCCTGGCTGCCAGCCGGCCCGGGCGGGGCGCTGCTGCGGCGGCTGCAGACCGAGATGCAGATGCTGTTCTACAACCATCCGGTCAACGACGCCCGCAGCGCCCAGGGCCTGCCGACGGTCAATGCGCTGTGGTTCAGCGGCAGCGGCGAGCTGGCCGCAGCGGCCCGGCCCGCACCCGAATTGCGCGTGATCGACACCCTGCGTGAGCCGGCCCTGGCCGGCGACTGGGAGGCCTGGGCCCATGCCTGGCAGGCGCTGGATGCCGGACCCCTGGCCGACCTGCTGGCCCTGGCCCAGGGACCCCGCAGCGTGTCCCTGACGCTGTGCGGCGAACACAGCGCGCGCAGCTGGGTGTCGGCGCCCCGCCCGATCTGGCAAAAAGTTTGGAACCAAATCCGGCCGAAAGCCCCGTATTCATTGATTTATCAGCTATGAAATTAATAGCAAGAGAGGTGCCGCCCCGCGCCGCCTGGGCCCTGCAGCAGGCGGGCATCCACCCGCTGCTGGCCCAGTTGTTCGCAGCCCGGGGGGTGCTGCAAGCGCAGGAGCTGGACACCGAACTGGCCCGGCTGCTGCCGCCCGACGGACTGGCCGGCTGCGCGGCGGCGGCGCGGCTGCTGGCCGATGCCATCGACCGGGAACAGCGCATCTGCATCGTCGCCGATTACGACTGCGACGGCGCCACCGCCTGCGCCGTGGCGGTGCGCGGGCTGCGCCTGCTGGGGGCAGCCCATGTCGCTTACCTGGTGCCCGACCGCCTGGTGGACGGTTACGGCCTGACCCCGCCGATTGCCGAGCGGGTCCAGGCCAGCGGCGCCGATCTGCTGGTGACGGTGGACAACGGCATCGCCAGCCTGGACGGCGTGGCCCGGGCACGGGCGCTGGGCCTGCAGGTGCTGGTGACCGACCACCACCTGCCGGCGCAGGTCGACGGAGAAGTGCGGTTGCCACCGGCCGACGCCATCGTCAACCCCAACCAACCGGGCTGCACCTTTGGCAGCAAGGCGCTGGCCGGCGTGGGGGTGATGTT
>VERU01000367.1 GCA_018882485.1 Rhodoferax sp.
GCATTGCGTGGGCGCCACCACCCTGGACGAATACCGCAAGTACATCGAAAAGGACGCCGCACTGGAGCGGCGCTTCCAGAAGATCCTGGTGGGCGAGCCCAGCGTGGAAGCCACCATCGCGATCCTGCGCGGCCTGCAGGCCCGGTATGAGACGCACCACGGTGTGCAGATCACCGATCCCGCCATCGTGGCTGCGGCCGAACTCAGCCACCGCTACATCACCGATCGCTTCCTGCCCGACAAGGCCATCGACCTGATCGACGAGGCTGCCTCCAAGATCAAGATCGAGCTGGACTCCAAGCCCGAAGTCATGGACAGGCTCGACCGTCGGCTGATCCAGCTGCAGATCGAGCGCGAGGCGGTGCGGCGCGAAAAGGACGAGGCCTCGCAGAAGCGGCTGGAGCTGATCGAGGAAGAAATTGGCAAGCTGCAGAAGGAGATTGCCGACCTGGAGGAGATCTGGAAGGCGGAAAAAGCCCAGGCCCAGGGATCGAAGGCCATCATGGAAGAGGTGGAAAAATTGCGCTTCCAGATCGAGGAACTCACCCGCAAGGGAGACTTCAACAAGGCTGGTGAACTGCGCTACGGCAAGTTGCCGGTGCTGGAGAAGCAGCTCAAGGACGCGCAGGCCCAGGAGGCCGGCAAGGCGCAGAGCGCCAAGGACGGCGGGCGCCCACAGCTGTTGCGCACCATGGTGGGCGCCGAAGAGATCGCCGAGGTGGTGAGCCGCGCCACCGGCATTCCGGTGGCCAAGATGATGCAGGGTGAGCGCGACAAGCTGCTGCTGATGGAAGACCGCCTGCACCAGCGGGTGGTGGGCCAGGACGAAGCCATATCGGCGGTGGCCCATGCCATCCGTCGTTCACGCTCGGGCCTGTCGGACCCCAACCGCCCCACCGGCTCCTTCCTGTTTCTGGGGCCGACCGGGGTGGGCAAGACCGAGCTGTGCAAGGCCCTGGCCGGCTTCCTGTTCGACTCGGAGGAGCACCTGATCCGCATCGATATGAGCGAGTTCATGGAAAAGCACTCGGTGGCCCGCCTGATCGGTGCGCCGCCCGGCTACGTGGGCTACGAGGAGGGCGGCTACCTGACCGAAGCCGTGCGGCGCAAGCCCTACAGCGTGCTGCTCCTGGACGAGGTGGAAAAAGCCCATCCCGACGTCTTCAACGTGCTGCTGCAGGTGCTGGACGACGGTCGCCTGACCGACGGCCAGGGCCGCACGGTGGACTTCAAGAACACGGTGATCGTGATGACCAGCAACATCGGCTCGCACCTGATCCAGAGCATGGTGGGGCAGGACAGCGAGGACATCAAGGACGCGGTGACGGGCGAGCTCAAGAACCACTTCCGGCCCGAATTTCTCAACCGCATCGATGAAACCGTGGTGTTCCATGCGCTGGATGCGGCGCACATCGCCGCGATTGCAGGCATCCAGATCCGGGTGCTGCAGGACCGTCTCGCCAAGATGGACCTGGCCCTGCAGGTGTCGCCCGCCGCGCTGGCCGAGCTGGCCAAGGTCGGGTTCGATCCGGTGTTCGGGGCCCGCCCGCTCAAGCGAGCGATCCAGCAACGCATCGAGAACCCGCTGTCGCGCCTGCTGCTGGAAGGCCGCTTTGCGCCCAAGGATGTGATTCCCGTCGACGTGGACCCGATCCGCGCGCCCGGGCAGTTCAGTTTCGAGCGGGTGGTGCACTGACGGGCCGGGCGACCGGCGCGCGGGTGTCAGCTGCCAATCCGCATGCCTCGCGGGGCGGGGCAGAGGCGTCGAGATCAGTCCCCGTTCGCACGGGGATGATGGTCTGACGGGAGAGACGATTGAGGACGGACGTCAGACCAGATCCAGCGCCGCCAACTCGGGTAGGCGGACCTTCATGGCGCTGGCGATTTCACCGGTCTTGACCAGGCTCTGCAGGGCCTGCATGTCGGCGGCCAGGCTGCGGTCCTGCATCATCGCGGCGGAGACGCTGCGCACCCTTTCTTGCACCGCCTCCAGGGGCTCCGAGCTGCGCAGCGGCCGCAGAAACTCGATGCCCTGTGCAGCGGCCAGCAGTTCGATGGCCACGATGTGCGCGGTGTTGTCCAGCATGGGCTGCAGGCGTCGCGCCGCAAAGGTGGCCATGGACACATGGTCCTCCTGGTTGGCGGAGGTGGGAAGGCTGTCCACACTGGCCGGGTGCGCCAGCGACTTGTTCTCAGAGGCCAGTGCGGCGGCCGTCACGTGCACGATCATGAAACCCGAGTTGAGCCCCGGCTCCGGCGTCAGGAACGGCGGCAGGCGGGACACCACGGTGTCCACCAGCATGGCGATGCGGCGCTCGGTGATGGCGCCCACCTCGGCAATCGCGACCGCCAGCGCATCGGCGGCCAGGGCCACCGGTTCTGCGTGGAAATTGCCGCCCGACAGCAACACGCCCGAGTCGGCGAACACCAGCGGGCTGTCGGGGACGGCATTGGCCTCGCGCAGCAACACCTGGGCCGCGTAGCGCATCTGGTCCAGACAGGCACCCATCACCTGGGGCTGGCAGCGCAGGCAATAGGGGTCTTGCACCCGGTCATCGCCTTCCAGGTGCGAGCGGCGGATCTCGCTGCCTGCCGTCAGAGCCCGGTAGGCCGCTGCGCAGTCGATCTGCCCCGGCTGACCGCGCACCGCGTGGATGCGGGCATCAAACGGCCCGTCGCTGCCGCGGGCGGCGTCCAGCGTCAGCGCGCCCGAGATCACAGCCGCTTGAAACACCTGCTCGGTGGTGAACAGCGCGTGCAGAGCCAGCGCGGTCGAGACCTGGGTGCCGTTGATGAGCGCCAGGCCTTCCTTGGCCGAGAGTTGCAGGGGCGTCAGACCCGTCTGCTGCAGCGCCGTCAGGGCCGGCATGCGCACGCCGTCCAGCAGCAGCTCGCCTTCCCCGAGCAGGGGCAGGCACAGGTGGGCCAGCGGCGCGAGGTCACCCGAGGCACCCACCGAACCCTGAGCGGGAACGACAGGGATGATGTCGTTCTCGATATGCCAGATGATTCTTTCAAGTGTTCCCATGGCAATGCCGGAATAACCCATTGAAAGTGCATGAACCTTGAGGATCATCATTAGTTTGGCTATCTCCGGGGAGATGGGTTCACCTACACCAACACTATGGCTTTTGAGGATGTTGTATTGAAGGGTCTTGGTATCCTTTTCCGAGATGATGGTGGTACAAAGCGGGCCAAAGCCGGTATTGATTCCATAGACGTTTTGATGATCTGCGACAATTTCATCGACCCGACTCCTGCATTTTTCAATGCGTCCGGCAGCAGAGGGAGTAATCCTGCCTGAAAGCTCACCGGAAGCAATCCGAAGCGCCAGACCGGCTGTCAGTTGATCTTCACCATAATTAAAATTGGCCATAATCGATGATTGGTTAGCAATGAAAAGAAAATCAAAGCTACCATTCAATTTCCAATCAAATCCTAACAAACGTCATAATCAGGCCAATATCATCCGTTAAAATAGAC
>VERU01000368.1 GCA_018882485.1 Rhodoferax sp.
AGTCGGGGCTGCAGGGCCGGCGCGATGGCGGCCACCAGCAGCGCATCCAGCCCCAGCACCCGGATCGGCACCCGCGCCGGGCTACCGGCTTCATCCGGGACCGTGCCCAGTGCCTGGGTGTGCAGGTCCAGCACCGGCGATGCCAGCACCACATCGGGATGGGTCGCCACCGTGGCGAACACCGACTCGTCGAAAGGTCCGCGCGGATCCGACAGACTCAGATCCGGTTCGCCGCCGGCCGAGCGGGCGGCCTGCGCGAATTCATCCAGCGCCGAGGCGTTGATCAGATGCACGGCGAAAGCCAGCGCCACGCCCAGCATCACCGCCACCACGGCCGCGCCGTGGCGCCAGGGGTGGTGGCGCAGTTCCTGCCAGGAAAAGGTGCGCAGCAGTTCAAGCATGGCCGGGGAACGACGGGACAAAGGGGCGACGCGGGCCTGCAGTGTAGGGCTGCCTTGCGCCGCCGCAAGTGCCGGGGCCGGACCGCTGAGCACAATGTCTTCTGCACCCGGAAGGTTCGGGTGATGACGGATGCAGCAGCAAGCACAGGAGGTGCGTCAGTGGGTGAACGTCTGACCGTGGGCGAGGTTTGCACGCGCAGCGTGACGCTGGCATTTGGCAGCACGACGCTGGCCGGCGCGGCGGCTCTGATGCGCGAAAACCATGTGGGCAGCCTGGTGGTGGTGCAGGAAACCAGCGGACTGCGGATGGTCGTCGGCATGCTGACCGACCGGGATGTGGTTACCGCGGTGATCGCGCCGGGTCTGGACGCTCAGGTGCTGAGGGTCGAGGATGTCATGAGCACCGATCTGCTCACCGCGCGCGAGGACGATTCCCTGATCGACCTGATGCAGGCCATGCGGCGCAAGGGGGTGCGCCGGGTGCCGGTGGTGGGACCCCAGGGCGAACTGGTCGGGCTGGTCGCGCTCGACGACGTGCTGGAGATCCTGTCGCAGGAACTGGCCCTGCTGGTGGACACGATCCGGGCCGGTACCCGCCGCGAACGGCAGTTGCGACCCTCAGAACCCGCCATCCTGTCCGCCTGAGGCGCGCCGCCGCGCCGCGGATCACGGGTCAGATCGTGCGGCGTAGCGCCTCGAACAGCAGATCCGACTGCTGGCGCTCGCCATGGATCTGCCGCGCGACCTCGGCCGCCAGGTCGTCGGCCACCGGGGCCAGGGGGCTGCCCGAGGCGGCCGCGAGCAACTGAAACTGGCAGGCGCGCTCCAGGTAGTACAGGTCGTCGAAGGCGTGCGAGAGCTGCGGGCCGCAGACCACCACCCCATGGTTGCCCAGGAAGGCCACATCGGCCGTGCCCATCGCCCGGGCGATCCGTTCGCCCTCGGCCGCATCCAGCGCCAGCCCGCGGTAATCCGCATCCACCGCCACCCGGCCGTGGAAGCGGATCGCGTTCTGCGACAGCCGGGTGTCGAGCGCGCGCGCCCGGGTCAGCGTCAGCGCCGTGGCATGCGGCATGTGGGTGTGCAGCACACAGGCCTTGCCGGCGATGCGGTGCACGGCGGCATGGATGAACATCGCCGTCGGCTCCACCGGATGCCGGCCAGCCAGCCGTCGCCCGTCCCCGTCCACCAGCACGATGTCGTCGGGCCGGATCTCCTGCCACAGCAGGCCTTGCGGATTGAGCAGGAAGCGCCCCGAGCCATCGGGCAGCTCGACGCTGAAGTGGTTGCACACCCCTTCCGAAAAGCCGTAATGGGCCGCCGCCCGCAGGGCCAGGGCCAGGTCGGCCCGCAATCGCCGCACCGGCAGCGAGAGGAAATCAACGGTGTGTGCATCCATGGCGGCGCAGTGTACCGGGCCCGGTCATGTTGCGGCCGAGCCCGGGGCTCATGGCGATTTGGATGACGGACATCAAGGCCTTGTCCCGATCCGGGGCAGCCGTGCCCTTGGCGATGGGCATGGACTGCCGCCCGTAGACCGCCGCTCAGAACCGGGGCCGCGTGGGATCGAAATCCGGCTGGTGCTTGCGCATCTCGCTGGCGTCGTCGCGCCGGCGGATGCCGCAGTCGAGGTAGTGGCGGTGCAGCCGAGCCAGGGCCTGCCGGTCGAGCCGCACCCCGAGCCCCGGGCCGGGCGGCGGGGCCAGGCGCCCGTCGCGCAGGGGCAGCTTGCCGCCCTCGATCACCTCGTCCTCCTGCCAGGGGTAGTGGGTGTCGCAGGCGTAGGCCAGGTTGGGCAGCGTTACACCCACATGGGTCATGGCCGCCAGGCTGATGCCCAGGTGCGAGTTGGAGTGCATGGAGATGCCCAGGCCGAACACCCGGCCGATGGCTGCCAGCTGCTGGGTCGCGCGCAGCCCGCCCCAGTAGTGGTGGTCCGACAGGACGACCTGCACCGCGTTGAGCTGCACGCTGCGCGGCAGGTGGCCGAAGGCGATGGTCACCATGTTGGTGGCCAGGGGCATGGGGGCAAACGTCGCCACCTCGGCCATTTCCTCCAGCGTGCCGACGGGGTCTTCCAGGTATTCCAGCAGGCCGTCCCGGGCCAGGGCCGGCATCATCCGTCGTGTGGTGGCCACCGACCAGCCGCCATTGGGGTCGATGCGAAGCGGGTGGTGGGGGAAGGCGGCGCGCAGCGCCTGCAGGCCTTCGACTTCCAGCTCGGGTTCGAAAACGCCGGCCTTGAGCTTGATCGAGCCGAAGCCGTACTGCCCCACCATGCGCCGCGCCTGTTCCACCAGTTGCTGCGGGTCGAGGGCTTCGCCCCAGGTGTCGGTGGGGTAGCCGGGGTCCGCATGGTGCCGCGCGTACTTGTAGAACAGGTAGGCGCTGTAGCTCACGTCCGGTCGCACCGGGCCACCGAGCAGCTGGTGCAGCGGCAGGCCGGTGATCTGGCCCTGCAGGTCCCAGCAGGCGACTTCGAAAGCACCCAGCGCGCTGGCGCGGGCCTTGTCGCCGCGTGGCGGGTAGGGCGCGCCGACGGCAGGATCGCCGTCGCCCGAGGTGCGGGCGTAGACCCGGTGCGTCAGCTCGTTGAGCGCGAACGGGTCCAGCCCGATCAGGTCGGGTGCGATGCGCTGCAAGTCGGCCAGGGTGTCGGCCTCGCCGTAGCTCTCGCCCAGCCCGACGAGCCCGCTGTCGGTCTCCAGTTCGATGATGCTGCGCAGCGCCCAGGGCTGGTGCACCCCGGCCACATTCAGCAGCGGCGGGTCGCGAAAGGCGATCGGGGTGATGCGGACGTCGGCGATCCGGTGGCGGTTCATGGCGATGTCTTCAGGTGGAAAAACCCGGCTGCAGGCGCAGGGTGAAGGTGGCGGACAGACTCTCTCCGGGGGCCAGCAGCACGGTGCCGGTGCCAGGCAGTCCCTGCGCGGCGAGACCGAATCCGTCGGCCACATGGCTGACCGGCTCGACGCACAGGTAGTGCGGCTGGGGCGGGCGGTGGATCACCCGATGGGTGAGCATCGCATCGCCATTGAGCCGCAGCACCGGGCCTTCGGGCAGTTCCAGTTCCAGCG
>VERU01000369.1 GCA_018882485.1 Rhodoferax sp.
CGTCCTCCAGCACGGTGCCGATGCCGGTCAGCAGGGCACCGGCCCGGGCCCGCCAGCGGTGGCCGTCGAGTCGAGCCGCAGGGCCGGTGATCCACTGGCTCTGGCCATCGGCCAGTGCCGTGCGCCCGTCCAGCGAGGCCGCCGCCTTCAGCCGGACCCAGGGCCGGCCTCGCAGCATGCGGCTGAAGAAGCCGATGTTGATCGCCCGGGCTTCGGCGGCGCCGGGTCCGACCTCGACCTCGACGCCTGCGGCGCGCAAACGCTCGAAACCCGCGCCCGATACCCTGGGGTTGGGATCGGTCAGGGCTGCCACCACCCGGGCCACGCCCGCCTGCACCAGAGCGTCGCAGCATGGCCCGGTGCGTCCGTGGTGGGCGCAGGGTTCCAGGGTGACGAACACCGTGGCGCCCAGCACGCTGTGACCCCGGGTCGCGGCGTCGCGCAGGGCCATGATTTCCGCATGCGGGCCGCCGGCGCGCTGCGTGTGGCCCTCGCCCAGCACCTCGCCCAGCGGCGAGACGATCACGCAGCCGACCGCCGGATTGGGCGGGCAGGCCCATAGGGCCTGGGCGGCCAGCTGCAGCGCGCGTTCCATCATGGTCGGGTTCCGGGATGTTGCCTAGGGGCCGGCAGTCTAGCCGCTGGTGGTCATTGGCACGGGCTGGGTGTACGCTATGGGCATGCGTCGCGTCGCACCCGGCTCCGAGCGCGGCTTCACCCTGGTGGAGCTGCTGGTCGTGCTGGCCCTGGGCGCCACCCTGATGACGCTGGCCCTGCCGGCGTTTCGGGGCTTGCTGGCCCGACGTTCGGTGGAGGCCGTGGCCGATGCCTTGATCGCCGACTTCCGTCTGGCCCGCTCCGAGGCGATGCAGCGCGGCCTGCCCGTGAGCCTGTGCAGCAGCGGCGACGGCCAGACCTGCGCCGCCCCGGCCAGCTGGAAGGAAGGCTGGCTGGTTTTCGTGGACGCCGACGGCGACGGCCACCGGGATGCCGACGACCTGCTGCTGCGTGTCCAGCCCACCACGGCTGGCGTGGCCTCGGTCGCCAGCAGCCAGCCGGCCAACGACCGGGTCGCGTTCACCTTCCAGATCACCGGGCTGGCCCGAGCGGCCAGCCAGACCTTTCGCATCGTTCCCGCTGGCGAGTCGGATCCGGGGCTGGCCCGGTTGGTGTGCATTTCCAGCCAGGGCCGGGCGGCGCTGCGGGCAGCGGGGGCCGAGGCATGTGCCTGAAGCCGGGGCCTGGCAGGCGCTGGCGACCGGTCGCCGTCCGGCGGGCCCGATGTCGCGGTGCCTCGCTGGTGGAGGTGCTGGTGGCCATCGTGCTGGCCAGCGTCGGCCTGATGGCGCTGGCAGCGGCCCAGGCGGCCGCTCTGCGGGCCGCCAAGATGACGCAATACCGGGGCACCGCCGCGTTGCTGGCCAGCGACCTGGGCGAACGGCTGCGCGCCAACCGGGGCAGCAGCCAGCCGGGCGACGGTTTCCTGGGGGGCGCTTACGACTACACGGCCGATTTCGCGGCGCAGGGCACACGGGCTGCTCTGCCCCTGACCCGCTGCGACAGCGCCGCCAGCCATTGCACCCCGGCCGAGCTGGCGGCCCTCGACCTCGCGCAGTGGCGCCTGCGGGTGCGCGACCAGCTGCCCCGAGGTTCGGTCTTTCTGCTGCGCCAGCCCGGTGAATCGGCGATGGACCTCTGGGTGGCCTGGCAGGACCCAGCGCTGCCCGCCGACGAATCGCCCGCGCCGACCCAGGAATGCCCGTCCGGCCTGAACCGAGGCGCGGACCTCCGAATCCGCTGCAGCTACCTCCGGGTCCATCCATGAAGCCCCAGCGCCCAAGCCCACCCGCCGGGTTCCCCCGCATGCGCAGCGAACCTCGCGCAGCGGGGAGCGTGGGGGTCATCCACCGCTTCGAGCAAGGCCTCTCCCTGGTGGAGTTGATGGTGGCCATGGTCGTTGGACTGGTGGTGGTTGGCGCCGTGCTGGCGGCCTTTGCGGCCACGGGCCGGACCGGCCGGCAGCAGGCCGCCTTGACGGACCTGAATGACAACGCGCAGTTGGCGCTCGCGCTGTTGTCGCGCGATCTCGCGCAGGCGGGTTACGCCCAGGCGACCGGCTTGTCGGCGGATGGCAGCCGGTTGCAGCGCACCTATGCCGACCGGCCCGTGTTCGGTTGTCAGGGCGGCTTTCAAAAGCCCAACACGGTTTCGGCGGTGGCCTGCCAGCCCGACGGCGACGCCGATGCGATCGAGGTGGTTTACCAGGCCGAGGTGGCCAACACGGTGCCGACGGCGGCCAACGTGCCCACCGACTGCCTGGGCAATGGACTGACAGCAGTCGCTGGCGTTTACACCGCCTACAACCGCTACTACCTGGCCACCGGGGCCACGGGGCGCTCCGAGCTGCATTGCGCCAGCCGGCAGGGCGCCGCCGGACAGCCGCTGATCGATCAGGTGCAGGCCATGCGCATCGTGTACGGGGAGGCCCATGCGGCCGCCCCCCGGGTGCCGGTTCGCTACGTGCGGGCTGGCGAGGTCAGCGACTGGGGTCTCGTGGTCAGCGTTCGGGTCTGCCTGCTGATGCGCAGCGCCGATGCGGTGCTCAACACGCAGGACGACAGCCTGGCTTACCTGGATTGCGATGGCGCGACCCGACAGGCGCAGGACGGCCATTGGTACCGGGCCTACACCCGTACCGCGACCCTGCGCAACCGCGCCGCACTTTGAATTCCGATCACTCCCAGGTCCATGATCCCTTCCCAGACCCCGCCTCAGCACCCGCTTCCCTGCCGGCTCACCGACGCCAGGGGGGCGGTGCGGAGGCCCGCCCCGGGTCTGACCGGGCCGGTACGGCCGTGCCGCCGGAGCGCCGGCGTCGCGCTGGTGATCGTGCTGCTGCTGCTGGTGATCATCGGCCTGACATCGGCCAGCGCCATGCGCAACGCCAGCTCGGGCGTGCAGCTCACCCGCAACCTGCGGCTGCAGAACCTCGCCGAGCAGTACGCGGAGGCCGCATTGCGCTACTGCGAGTCCGAACTCGGGCGGGCCGACGGCGAGCGCGTGGCGAGCCTGCGGGAATCCGTGCTGACGGACACGCCGGTCGGCGCGGCCGACGCGGAGTCCGGCTGGGGCCAGCCGGCCACCTGGCGGGGTGCCGGTGCGGCGGGTGCGGCGTTGACGGTCGTGCCCGAGTCCTGGGTGCAGTCCGCCCACAGCGCACCGCGTCCTGCCCGGTTGCCCGAGTGCGTGGCCGAAAGGCAGGAACTGGCCGACGGCAACCGGGCGTACGTCGTGACCGCTCGGGGCTTCAGCCCGGGCTACCGGTGGCAGGCCGATACCGGCCAGACCACGGCCGGCTCGGTGGTCTGGTTGCAGTCGGTGCTGCTGCTCGGTGGAGGCTCCCCATGACGCAGGTTCCGTCCGGTCGCCCGTCCTCGGCCTGGGCCTGGGCCTGTCTGAGCCGGGTCCTG
>VERU01000370.1 GCA_018882485.1 Rhodoferax sp.
TCCCATCCATGAGCACTGAATCACCCATCATCGAGTTTGCCGGCGTCAACAAGTGGTTTGGCGAGTTCCACGTGCTGCGAGACATCAACCTGCGGGTGGCACGGGGTGAGCGCATCGTGATTTGCGGCCCTTCGGGCTCTGGCAAGTCCACCCTGATCCGTTGTGTGAACCGCCTTGAAGAACACCAGGAAGGACGCCTGGTTGTGGACGGCACGGAACTGACCGACGATGTCAAAGCCATCCATGCCATTCGCAAGAGCGTGGGCATGGTGTTCCAGCAGTTCAATCTGTTCCCCCATCTGACAGTGCTGCAAAACCTGACTTTGGCACCCATGTGGGTGGGCAAGGTACCGCGCAAGGAAGCCGAGGAGCGCGCCATGCAGCAACTGCAGCGGGTTCGCATCGTGGAGCAGGCCCACAAATACCCCCTGCAGCTGTCGGGCGGGCAGCAGCAGCGCGTGGCCATAGCCCGAGCTCTCTGCCTGACGCCCAAAATCATGCTGTTTGACGAGCCTACGTCCGCCTTGGATCCGGAGATGATCAACGAGGTGCTGGATGTGATGAAGGAATTGGCGGGACAGGGCATCACCATGCTGTGCGTCACCCATGAAATGGGTTTCGCCCGATCGGTGGCGGACCGGGTGATCTTCATGGACCATGGGCAAATTGTTGAAGAAAACTCCCCCGAAGAGTTTTTCCATCACCCCAAAAGCGAACGCACCCGCGACTTTCTCTCCAAGATCCTGGCCCACTGAACGGGCTGCTTGACCGGCCGCGTCACGCCGATCCAACGCCCCTTTGCTCGACGAACGGTGCACACTGCGATCGAACTCCAGGCGCTAGGCACCGCAGGAGACGGCCTGCCGCGTCCGCACGGCAACTGCTACTGGCTGCTGCCGGGTGCTCTGCTCGCCGGACAGCATCCACTCGCAGCAGCCAGCGAGCCGGGGCAACAGCTTCTGGACAGATGGATCGACCACGGCGTGCGCAGCTTTGTTGATCTGACGCGGCCCGACGAGTCCCTGCCCGGTTATCCGGATGCCATCGAGAGACTTTCCAGGAAACTCGGCACGAGTCTGGGATACGCCCGCTTTCCGATCCAGGACTACGGGGTACCGAGCCAAGCCCTGATGCGCCAGATCCTTGCCCATCTGTACCAGCAGGTGGCGCAAGGTCGCTGCGTGTACCTGCATTGCCACGGTGGCATCGGCCGCACCGGTACCGTGGTCGGCTGCCTGTTGCGGGATCAGGGCCTGTCAGCGACCGAAGCACAGGCTTTGATAGCAACCAAATGGCTGGCCATGGAGAAGCGGAACCGGCATCCCGAGTCACCAGAGACCCAGGAGCAGCGCGACTTCATCGCGAATTGGCCAGGCCCGGCCACCCTCCTCCCATGAAGCCAGCAGCTACCGACACCGACGTGGACACCATCACCCGGGTGCGAGGCATCGAAGTCGGGCATGACACCGACGGTCGCCGTCCGACCGGTTGCACCGTGGTTCTGGCAAAGGCCGGGGCTGTAGCGGGTGTGGATGTACGTGGCGCTGCCCCGGGAACCCGAGAAACCGACCTGCTGCACCCTTCCAACACGGTGGAACAAGTTCATGCCGTGCTGCTGGCCGGTGGCAGTGCCTGGGGTCTCGACGCGGCCACAGGCGTGATGCGCTGGCTGGAGGAACAGGGGATCGGACTGGCTGTCGGGCCCTATGGACCCGTTCCCATCGTTCCTGCGGCCGTCCTCTTCGATCTGCCCGTGGGCGACGGCCGCATACGCCCCGACGCAGCGGCCGGCTACCGGGCCTGTCAGGCCGCCAGCGCCCGGGCACCGGCGCAGGGCAGCGTCGGAGCGGGTGCTGGCGCTTTGGTCGGCAAATTGTTCGGGATCGATCGGGCCATGCGCGGCGGTATCGGCAGCGCGGCCATCACCGTCGGTGGCGTGACCGTGGGAGCGCTGATCGCCTGCAATGCCCTGGGTGATGTGCTGGATCCAGAGAGCGGTCGCCTGCTGGCAGGTGCCCGCTGTCTTGACGGTCGGTCACTGCTGAATGCACGCCAAGCCATCCTCGAGGGCCGGCAGCCCCGTCCCCTGTTGGACGGCACCAACACCACCATCGGGGTGATCGCCACGGACGCACCGCTCACCAAGGTTCAGGCGGACCGGCTCGCGCAGGTGGCCCATGACGGGCTGGCGCGCAGCATCAACCCGGTGCACACACCGTCCGATGGCGACACCCTGTTCGCGCTGGGCACCGGGATGGCAGCCGAGCACCCCGGCATGATGGTACTGGGCACGCTGGCTGCTGAAGTGACGGCGCGGGCCGTGACCCGGGCCGTGCTGGCAGCCAGAGCCGCGCGGCACGGTGCATTGCACTGGCCCTGCGCCAAAGACCTGCTGCAGCCTACTTGAGCGCCTTGAAGCGGGTGCGCTTGGGCTTGGCGCCCTCTTCGCCCAGGCGCTTGCGCTTGTCTGCCTCGTACTCCTGGTAATTGCCGTCAAAGAAAACCCACTGGCTGTCGCCTTCGCAGGCCAGGATGTGCGTGGCAATGCGGTCCAGGAACCAGCGGTCATGACTGATCACCATCACCGAGCCTGCGAACTCCAGCAGAGCATCCTCCAGGGCGCGCAGCGTCTCGACGTCCAGATCGTTCGATGGCTCGTCCAGCAGCAGCACATTGCCCCCGGCGATCAAGGTCTTGGCCAGGTGCAGGCGACCGCGCTCGCCACCCGACAGCATGCCGACGCGTTTCTGCTGGTCGGAGCCGTTGAAATTGAAACGTCCGCAGTAGGCGCGACTGGCCATCTGGAACTTGCCCACATTCAGCATGTCCAGTCCACCCGACACATCTTCCCAGACCGTCTTGTCGTTGGACAGGTCATCGCGGCTCTGATCCACAAAAGCCATCTTGACGGTGCTGCCGATATGGACCGAGCCGCCATCGGGCTGCTGCTGGCCTGCGATCATGCGAAACAGCGTGGACTTGCCGGCCCCATTGGGGCCAATGATGCCGACGATGGCACCAGCAGGCACCTTGAAGCTCAGGTCATCGATCAGCAGCCGATCACCAAACGACTTGCTGACATGGTCGAAGGAGATGACATCATTGCCCAGCCGATCGGCGACCGGGATGAAGATCTCGTTCGTTTCGTTGCGCTTCTGGTATTCGAAGTCCGACAGTTCCTCGAAGCGCGCCAGCCGTGCCTTGCTTTTGGCCTGACGGCCTTTGGGGTTCTGGCGAGCCCACTCCAGCTCCTTCTTCAGGGCCTTGGCCCGTGACTCCTCGCCCTTCTGCTCCTGGGCCAGCCGCTCCTGCTTCTGCTCCAGCCAGGAACTGTAGTTGCCCTTGTAGGGGATGCCCGATCCACGATCGAGTTCCAGGATCCATTCGGCGGCATTGTCCAGAAAGTAGCGGTCATGGGTGATGGCGACCACGGTTCCGGGGTATCGCTGCAGGAACTGCTCAAGCC
>VERU01000371.1 GCA_018882485.1 Rhodoferax sp.
ATGGCGATTCTCGAGGAGGTGGGCATCGTGTTTCGTGACCCCATTGCCCTGCGCGATTGGAAAGAGGCTGGCGCCAGGGTTGACGGCGAACGGGTGTACCTGGACCGGGAGCACGTGCGTGAGCTGATTTCGACGCTGCCTTCCGAGATCAAGTACTACGCCCGTAATCCGGCCAACAACGTGGAGATCGGCGGCCCCAACTCGGTTTTTGTGCCCATGACAGGAGCCCCCTTCCTGCGCGACCTTGATGACGTGCGTCGCAATCCCACCCTGGCTGACCTGGCCATGTTCCACAAGCTCGCCCACATGTCGCCTGCGCTGCACTCGACGGCACACCATATTGTCGAACCCATGGACTTGCCAGTCCCGTACCGTCATCTGCACATCACCTATTCGTCGATGAAGCATTCGGACAAGATGTTCATGGGTATGACCACATCGGGCAAGAACGCCGAGGACGTGATGCGCATGTGCGAAATCCTGTTTGGCGAGGAGTTCCTGAAGGACCATGCGGTTACCACGGGAAACGTGAACGGAAATTCGCCCTTGGTGTGGGACGAAACCATGCTGGGCGCCATGCGGGCTTTCGTGAAACGCCGTCAACCAGTGCTTTGCTCGCCCTTCGTGCTCGGTGGCGCCAATACACCTGCCTCCACTGCGCCGGCAGTGGCACAACTCAATGCCGAAGCGCTGGCGGCCCTGGCCTATACCCAGGTGATCAACAAAGGAGCGCCGGCGATTTATGGGCATTACCTTTCCACGGTGTCGATGCGCTCGGGCGCGCCCATGGCCGGTACGCCGGAGATTTCCCTGATGAACTTTATGATTGGCCAGATGGCCCGTTTCTACAACGTGCCATGGCGCACCTCGAACCAGTTGGGCGGGGCCAAGACCTTTGACGCCCAGGCTGGGTATGAAAGTGCCACCACATCGATGGCGGTGCAACTGGCGGGCGCCCATTACATCTGGCATTCGGCTGGATGGAATGAAGCCGGCATGCACTGCTCGGTTGCCAAATTCGTGGTGGACGCCGAGCAATGTGCCATGGCGCACCGAATGGTGTCGGGCATCCAGTGGGATGACTTTGATGAAGCCATGGCCGCCGTTCGTGACGTTGGACCCGGTGGCCATTACCTTGGCCATGGCCATACGCTGGCCAATTTTCAGAGTGCCTTCTTCATGCCACGGCTGTTCGACAACAGTTCAATAGAGCAGTGGATGGCTGAAGGCTCGCAGGAGATCACCGAGCGTGCGCTCAAACATGCCCGCAAATTGCTCAATGAGTATGTCGAGCCCAAGCTGGATCCGGCGGTGGATGACGCATTGGTCGATTTCATTGCCCGTCGCGAGCGCGCAATTCCTGAAAACGTCGGTCTGAACGAAGAGTATTGAGGGAAGAGTGCCCAA
Organism: Rhodoferax sp.; assembly: GCA_018882485.1. Classification (GTDB taxonomy): domain Bacteria; phylum Pseudomonadota; class Gammaproteobacteria; order Burkholderiales; family Burkholderiaceae_C; genus Rhodoferax. The sequence goes on from VERU01000371.1 coordinate 1,408, forward strand.
GCATGAGTAATCTGACCATGGATGAGTTTGCAGGCAAGAGGGTTTTGGTCACCGGTGCAGCCGGGGGCATCGGCCTGGCGATCGTGCACGCGCTGCGACGGCGGGGTGCCCGTGTGGCGGCTGCAGATCGCGATACCCGTTCGGTCGAGGCCGATGCCCACCTGCCGGGAAATCTGCTGGATGCAAGCTACGCAGACGGCCTGCCCCAGGCCGCCAGCCTGGCGTTGGGCGGTCTGGATGTGGTGGTGAACAATGCGGGCGTCATTACCCGCGGTGACGTCACGGCCTCCACCGACGCCGACTGGGACCTTTCGCTGGGTGTGAATGTGGTGGCACCCTTTCGAATCTGCCGCGCTGCCATTCCGCTCCTGGCCGCGTCGGGTGGTGGTGCCATTGTGAATATCGCATCGTGTTGGGGGCTGCGTCCCGGACCGGGTCACGCGGTGTACTGCATGACCAAGGCAGCCATCGCTTCCCTCACTCAGTGCATGGGAATGGATCACGCCCACCAGGGCATACGCATCAATGCGGTGTGTCCCAATGAAGTGAATACGCCGATGCTGCGTACAGGCTTCATCCAGCGAGGCTTCGATCCAGACAACGCGGTGGCGGAACTGGGCAAGACCGTTCCCCTGGGCAGGATTGCAGAGCCGGCTGACATCGCCGATGTCGTCCTGTTTCTGGCGTCGGACGCTGCGCGCTACATGTGCGGTTCGTTGGTGGAAGTCAATGGCGGCAAGGCGGTTTCATGATGCGATATTCAGGCAAGGTTGTCTTGGTGACCGGCGGCCGCAGTGGCATCGGCCGTGCGATTTCGCGTCGATTTGCTGACGAAGGCGCGCGTGTCATCACCATGCAGCGTGGTGATGATGCAGAGTTTGAATGCGTGGCCGCGGATTTCTCCAAGCCCGACAGCGTCAGTACTGCCGTGGCCGAGGTGGTGAAACGGGCAGGGCGACTGGACGTACTGGTGAACAACGCGGGCGTGATGGAACAGGCCCGCGTGGAGGATATGTCCCTTGCAGATTTTGAGCGCACCTTGTCGATCAACCTGACCACGCCCTTCATGCTGATCAAGGCCTCCCTGCCGCATTTGCGCGACGTCAAGGGCAGCATCGTCAACATAGGATCCATCGAGGGCATAGGCTGCAATCCCCAGCACGCTGCCTATAGCGCCTCCAAGGCGGGGCTGCATGGCTTGACGCGTGCGGTTGCCGTGGACCACAGCGGCGAGGGCGTGCGGTGCAATGCGGTGGCTCCCGGCTGGATTGACACCGACCTGAATGTCGATTTCGTCAACGCACAGAGCGATCCCGCCTCCTTTCGGGCAAACCTGGGCAGGATTCATCCCGTGGGGCGCACGGGACGTCCTGACGAGGTCGCCGCCCTGGTCGCCTGGCTGGCCTCGCCCGAAGCATCGTTTGTCACCGGACAGGTCTGGACGGTCGATGGTGGTCGGATGACCAAGCTGAGCCTGCCTGCCTGAAAAAGATAAAAAATCAGCTTGAAATCGGCTTCAAACCCTTGTGTTTGTTAGGGTTTAAGCTACTGAATCGATAGCAAACTGCCCCTGCGGTAGACACCTGCCAAGCCAATGACGAGCAGGCGGTCGGGCCCTGCCGGGGCGACTTCGGCCGGTAGGGGCTCCATCTCGATGCGGCGGCCCACCTGTTGTAGCAGGTGGCATTGACCGCTCAGGTCGGTGAGCCAACCCTTGGCGCGAACGACACCGGCTGCGGGATCACTCAGCGCTTGCAGTAAGGGGTGGGGATCCAGTGCGCTGGGCAACTTGACGAGTTCGTTCACAAACCTTTCCGAAGCGGGAGCGACTGACTGACCCATGGGCTTTGATGTCCATCGGGACAGGGCTCGCAGGTCATCTTCATTTCCGGACCCTTGGGTGTCCGCGCGAAAGCCCAATACCAGCTCCGGTGGCACGCGGGCCTGGCTGGCCGGGACCACGGGGGTGCCTGGCGTTGTCAGTGTGCCCAGCCACTCATTCAGGGCCGCCTGTTCGGCTGGGGTGCAGTCTTCCACCTTGTTGAGGATC
>VERU01000372.1 GCA_018882485.1 Rhodoferax sp.
GGTTTGTGGGTTGCGCGTGCATGCGGAGGTCATCATGAACACCCGTCGGACATCCCGGGTTGACGCATTGCCCCTGACCTGCGCCCTGGGCGCCGAGCTGCGCGGCGTGCAGCTGGCCGACGCCGCGCAGGACGAGGCGCTGTTCGAGGAAATCCGGCGCCTGCTGCTGGTGCACAAGGTGCTCTTTCTGCGGGATCAGCACCTGAGCCGGGCGCAGCACGTGGCCTTTGCCCGCCGTTTTGGCGAACTCGAAAGCCACCCGGTGGCGGGCAGCGATCCCGAACACCCGGGGCTGGTGCGCATCTACAAGTCGCCCGAGGCGCCGCCGGACCGCTACGAGAACGCCTGGCACACCGACGCCACCTGGCGCGAGAAACCGCCCATGGGCTGCGTCTTGCGCTGCGTGGAATGTCCGCCGGTGGGCGGTGACACCATGTGGGCCAACATGGCGCTGGCCCATGCGCGATTGCCCGAACACATCCAGCGGCAGATCGCCCCCCTGCGGGCGCGCCACAGCATCGAGGCCACCTTTGGCGCGGCCATGCCCATCGAGAAGCGGCTGGCCCTGAAGGCGCAATTCCCCGATGCCGAGCACCCGGTGGTGCGCACCCACCCCGAGACCGGCGAGAAGGTGCTGTTCGTGAACGGGTTCACCACCCATTTCACCAACTTCCACACCCCGCACAACGTGCGCGTCGGCCAGGATTTCAATCCGGGCGGTGCCGACCTGTTGCGTTACCTGGTGATGCAGGCCTACATCCCCGAGTACCAGGTGCGCTGGCGATGGCAGCCCAACAGCGTGGCGATCTGGGACAACCGAGCTACCCAGCATTACGCGGTGATGGACTACCCGCCCTGCCACCGCAGGATGGAGCGCGCCGGCATCATGGGCGATACGCCGTACTGACACGCGTTCTGGACATGCCTCGCCAAGATGGCCGGATGCCCGGCCATCCCCTTTCCACCTGACCCACCGAATCACCATGAACTTTCTGGACGGCTCCCTGTTCCCTGAAAACCAGCCGCCGCTGGTCATCACCGCTGCGCCTTATGCACCCTCCTGGTTGCCCTCGGACTTTCCCGAGGACATCCCGGTCACCATGGCCGAGCAGATCCAGAAGGCGGTGGACTGCTACAACGCCGGCGCCACGGTGCTGCACCTGCATGTGCGCGAACTGGATGGCCGTGGCAGCAAGCGCCTGTCCAAGTTCAACGAGCTGATTGCCGGCGTGCGCCGGGCTGCGCCGGAGATGGTGATCCAGGTGGGCGGCTCCATCTCCTTCGCGCCGGAGACCGACGGCGCTGCGGCCAAATGGCTGTCGGACGATACGCGGCACATGCTGGCCGAACTCGACCCCAAGCCCGACCAGGTGACGGTGACGGTCAACACCTCGCAGATGAACATCCTGGAGCACATGGCCTACGAGGACATCGCGGGCACGTCCATGGAAGATCCGGCCGTGTTCAACGCCTACAAGGAAATGACGGTGCCTGCCCAGCCCGGCTGGGTCGAAGAGCACATCCGCCGCCTCACGGCGGCCGGCATCCAGAGTGCCTTCCAGTGCTACAACATCAACAGTTTCGAGTCGGTCGAGCGGCTGATGCGCCGCGGTGTCTACAAGGGGCCCCTGTGCATGAACTGGGTGGCCATCAGCGGTGGCATGGACGCCCCGCACCTCTACAACCTGGCCAACTTCGTGCGTGCCACGCCCGATGGCGCGGTGCTCACGGTGGAGAGCTCCATGCGCAATGTGCTGCCCATCAACATGATGGGCATCGCCATGGGCCTGCACGTGCGCTGCGGTATCGAGGACAACCTGTGGGCGCAGGACCGGAAGTCCAAGATGAGCACGGTGCGGCAGATCGAACAGCTGGTGCGTCTGTCGCGCGAGTTCGGGCGCGCGATCGCCACCGGCGCCCAGGCGCGGCAGATCAATCGCATCGGCGTCTTTTACGACACCGTGGAAGAGTCCCTGGCGCAGAATGGCTTTGCCCCCAACCCGAAAGGCGGGCACCAGGGCTTTTTGCGCAAGGCCGCCTGAGGCGCGTGCACCATGGCGCAAGCGATACGTTTTGACAAGGTGGGCGGCCCGGAGGTGCTGCGCCTGGAGACCGTGGCCGTGGGCGCGCCCGGGCCGGGCCAGGCGCGGGTGCGTCACACCGGCATCGCCGTCAACTTCATCGACATCTATGTGCGCACCGGGCGTTACCCCACTCCCCTGCCCAGCGGGCTGGGCTCGGACGCGGTGGGCGTGGTGGAGGCGGTCGGTGTGGGTGTGACCGACATCCAGGTGGGAGACCGGGTCGGCTACCTGATCGGCCCGCAGGGAGCCTACTCGGATGTGCGGGTGATGCCCGCCGAGGTGCTGATACGCCTGCCCGACGGCATCAGCGACAGCACGGCGGCCACGCTGATGATGAAGGGCATGACCGCCCAGTACCTGTTCCGTCAGGTGTACCCGCTCCAGGGTGGCGAGACCATCCTGTACCACGCAGCTGCCGGCGGCGTGGGGCTGATCGCCTGCCAGTGGGCGCGGGCCCTGGGGGTCAACATGATCGGCACCGTCAGCACCGACGAGAAAGCCGCCCTGGCGCGGGCCCACGGCTGTACCCACACCATCGTCACCGGGCGCGAGAACATCGTCGCGCGGGTGCGGGAGATCACCGGCGGGCGTGGCGTTCCGGTGGTGTTCGATTCGGTGGGCAAGGACACGCTGGAGGCCTCGCTCGACTGCCTGCAGCCGCGCGGCACGCTGGTCAGCAATGGCACCTCCTCGGGTTCGGTGGTGATCGACACCATGACCCTGGCGGCCAAGGGCTCGCTCTGGCTCACCCGCCCGGCCATGATGCACTACATCATGCCGCGCGCCCATATGCTGGAGATGGCGACCGAGGTGTTCGACATGGTGCTCGGCGGCAAGATCCACAGCGCGCCGTCGCAGACCTTTCCGCTGGCTGCGGCGGCGGACGCCCACCGGGCGCTGGAATCGCGCCAGACGGTGGGGGCGACCGTGCTGCTGCCCTAGGCGCTGGTGGTTTTGGCGAGATGTGGACTGCCGGATATGGGCTGGATGCCCGTCTCGAATGCTGCCAAAAATCGCAGCGAAAGATCCAACACCATCAGGGCCTGCGGGTACTTTTGACCCTGTATGAAACCGCCCAAACTTCATCGTATTGATACCCGGCCTGAGGCGATGCGGGCTTTTTGCTGGCCGATCAAGCCGCCCGCGAGATCAACCCCCGCATCTCGGCGTAGTGGTAGACCTCACTTCGATCCGGACTGGATCGCGCGGCTGCGATCATGGCCTGGGCCATCTCGGTCGTTCGGATCGGGCGGTATTTTGTCGGCACCAGTGGCGAGACCAGTGACAGCACGGCCGCCAGGGCGTCAGGGGTATGGACTGAGCCGACGATGACCGAGGGCCGAAAAATGCTGACCACCGCCAAG
>VERU01000373.1 GCA_018882485.1 Rhodoferax sp.
TCCTCGCACCTGGACATTGCCACCCAGTGTTTTGCCGCCGGCAAGCATGTCCTGCTGGAGAAGCCGCTCGATCTGACACTCGGGCGCGCCCAGACCATCGTGGACCGCGCCCGGGCTGCGCGACGGCGACTGGGCGTGGTGCTTCAGTTCCGCTTCAAGCCCGGATCCATCGCCCTGCAGGCTGCCCTGGCCGATGGACGTCTGGGCGATGTCGAATGCGCGTCGGTACGGGTTCCATGGTGGCGGCCGCAGAGCTACTACGACCAGCCGGGGCGCGGCACCCTGGAGCGCGATGGCGGTGGCGTGCTGCTCACCCAGGCCATCCACAGCATCGATCTGTTCCGCGCGCTCGTCGGTGTGCGCGGCGTGGTGGCGGCGCAGGCCGTACGCACCCGTCTGCACCGGATGCCGACCGAAGACTTCGCCAGCGCCCTGCTGACGCTGGGCAATGGCGCGCCGGGCACCCTGATGGCCACCACCGCGCTGTATCCGGGCCGACCGGAAAGCATCGAAATCGTCGGCAGCCTGGGCAGCGCCGTGCTGGAGGGCGGCACCCTGGACATCCGTTACCTGGATGGCCAGGCGCTGCACATCGCCGCCGAAGGCGGAACCGGCAGCGGCGCGAACATCATGGACTTCCCGAACGATGCGCATCGCGCGGTGCTGCGGGACTTCGTCGATGCCGTGCTGCAGGATCGCGAGCCCACGGTCAGCGGTGCGGACGGGCTGGCGACGCAAGGCCTGATCGAACAGATACTTCAGTGCGCGGGCGGGGTGCGCGAACCGCACGATCGCTGAGCCGCCACCATCCGGACGCCGGCCCGCCGCCGTTCAGGCCACTGCGGGGTCCCCTGGCGTGCCGGCCAGGCCCGGCTGCAGCAGCAGGCGCTGCGCCCCGCTGTAGCACAGGAAGCGCCGGTTCATGGCCCGGCCGATGGCGCACAGGCCCAGCCGCTGGGCCACCTGCAGCCCCATGGCCGTGATGCCGCTGCGCGACACCACGATGGGCACGCCCATCTGCGCGCTCTTGATCACCATCTCGCTGGTCAGGCGGCCCGTGGTGTAGAACACCTTGTCGTCGCCCCGCACCCCTTCCGGCTGCATCCACATCCAGCCGGCGATGGTGTCGATGGCGTTGTGACGGCCCACATCCTCCACGAACACCAGCATCTCGGCCCCCCGGAACAGGGCGCAGCCGTGCACCGATCCGGCCGACTTGTAGGTGCTCTCCTGCAGCCGGATGGCGTTCACCAGACCGTACAGCTCGGCCTGCGACAGCGTGGCCGGCGCCAGGTCGATGCGGTCCAGGTCGTCCATCAGGCCGCCGAACACACTGCCCTGGCCGCAGCCGGTGGTCACCACCCGCTGCGCCGTGCGGGCCTCGATGTCGGCCACGCCATGGCGGGTCTTGACCGCCGCCGCGCCCACCTCCCAGTCGACCGTGACCGATTCGATCTCCTGCGCCGACCGCACCAGACGCTGATTGCGCAGGTAGCCCAGCGCCAGCAGCTCCGGCTCGGCGCCCAGGGTCATCAGCGTCACCAGCTCGCGCCGGTCCAGGTAGACCGTGAGCGCACGCTCCGCCGGCACCGACACCTCGGTGCGCCGGCCGGTCTCGTCGACGGCCAGCACCGATTGCACCAGCGGCGCGCGGGCCCGCGTCAGCCTTGGCGGCGGCAGGCTGGCGGCATCGACCGGCCCGGTCGGCGGTTCGGTCACATCGGTGGTCGCAGCAGCGGTCACGGGCTCGCCGGAAGACGGGTTCAGGGGCATGGCCGCACTGTAGCGGAAGGCCTCTCCGGAGGCTGGGGCCGCCGCAATGACCGCTCAGGCCGCCGTCCAGGCCTCGGACAAGGTCTCGGCCTGTCGCAGCACCGTCTCCGTCGCCTCGTCCTGACGGTCCGGCGGGTACTTGTAGCGCCTGAGCAGCGTCTTCACCATCACCCGCAATCGGGCCCGCACCGTCTCACGCACCGACCAGTCCACCGTCACCGAGGCCCGGAGCTTCAGCGTCAGTTCCACGGCCATCGCCCTGAGCGTCTCGTCCCCCAGCTCCCGCACGGCCGCCTCGTTGGTGGCCAGCGCGTCGTAAAACGCCGTCTCGTCGCCGCTGAGCCCCAGCTGTTCGCCGCGCTGCGCCGCGGCATGGAACTTCCGGGCCATCTCGATGAGCTCCTCGATCACCTGGGCCGTCTCGATGGCCCGGTTCCGGTAGCGCTGCAGGCTCTGCTGCAGCAGTTCCGAAAACCTAGCCTGCTGCACCACGTTGGTCTTGAACCGAGACCGAATGTCGTCCTTCAGCAGCCGCTCCAGCAGCTCCACCGCGAGGTTGCGCTCCTTCATGTGGCGCACGTCTTCAAGGAACTCTTCAGACAGGATGCCGATGTCGGGCCGGTTCAGGCCGGCAGCCTTGAAGATATCGACCACCTCGGCGCTGATCACCGCCTTGCTGATGATTTGCCGGAGCGCGTGCTCCTTCTGCTCGTCACTCAGCTTCCTGCCCGAGGTGCCGAACTTGGTGAGCGCGGCCTTCACGGCTTGCAGGAAGGCCAGCTCGTCCCGGTGGGCCAGCGCCTCATCCAGCGTGCAGCACAGCGCGAACGCCTTGCTGGCGGCCAGCACCGTGTCGGCGAAGCGCTTCTTGCCATCTTCCAGGCCCAGCACGTGGTTGGCCACGCCGGGCAGCAGTTGCCAGGCCTTGGTGCGGAAGCCGGCGTAATCGAAGCCGTGGAGCATGTCGTGCAGCACGTCCATCTTTTCCAGCAGCACGGCCAGGGCGTCTTCGGCGGCGATGGTCGGCCTGCCCTTGCCCTTGGCCTGGGTGTAGTCCTTCAGGGCCGCCTTCAGCTCGTTGGCGATTCCGATGTAGTCCACCACCAGGCCGCCCGGCTTGTCCTTGAACACCCGATTCACCCGCGCAATCGCCTGCATCAGGTTGTGCCCTTTCATGGGCTTGTCGACGTACATGGTGTGCAGGCACGGCGCATCGAAGCCCGTGAGCCACATGTCGCGCACGATCACCAGCTTGAAGGGGTCGGCCGGCTCCTTGAAGCGGCGTTCCAGGCGCTTCTTCACGTCCTTGCTGTAAATGTGGGGCTTGAGCAGCGCCCTGTCCGAGGCCGAGCCGGTCATGATGACCTTGATGGCGCCTTTCTCGGGGTCCGGGTCGTGCCAGCCGGGGCGCAGGGCGACGATGGCATCGAACAGGTGCACGCAGATGTCGCGGCTCATGGCCACCACCATGGCCTTGCCGTCCAGGCTGGCCAGGCGGTTCTCGAAGTGCGCCACCAGGTCGGCCGCCACCTTCTGGATGCGCGGTGGGGCGCCGACCAGCTTTTCCAGCGCGGCCCAGCGGCGCAGCTGCGCGGCCCGGGCGGTGTCGTCTTCTTCGTCCTCGGTCAGCTCCTCGACCTCGTCGTCGAGCCGCGGCGCGTCTGCCTCCTGCAG
>VERU01000374.1 GCA_018882485.1 Rhodoferax sp.
CGATTGACGACTCCCCCATGCGACTTCCACAGCGATTTCGGGTTGGTTCGCGGCATCCGGTTTTTCTCGTGCAACAAACGAGAATGCTGGAGCGGTACGCGTCGTCCCAGTTCCCCCCAAACTCGTTGATGGAGCGTGCAGGGCATTCCGTCGGCCAACTTGCGTTGGCACTGAGACCCCATGCCACATCCATCTGGGTTGCTTGCGGAGCCGGCAACAACGGCGGCGATGGCTTATGGGCGGCCGCCTGGCTTCGTCGCACGGGGAAAGCAGCCACCGCCACCTGGCTTGGTCAGCCTGATCAGTGCGGTACAGACGTCCGCCAGGCTCTGGCAGAAGCTGTTGATGCTGGAGTTCCGATTCAACCGACGCCCCCGCCTCAATTTGACGTGTGCATAGACGCCCTGTTGGGAATTGGAGGACGTCCAAGCATCATGTCAGGGCCATTGGCCAGATGCATTTCCATCATCAACGCGAGTGGGGCAACCGTTGTTTCAATTGACCTCCCGAGCGGCCTCAGCGCCGACACTGGCCAAAGTGCTCCTGTGGCCGTAAGAGCAGACCACACCATTTCGATGCTGACACTCAAGCCCGGATATTTCATGGGCTCTGGTCGCGATTTGACGGGAACTCTATGGTTCGACCCTCTGGGTTGCGAATCCATCCTGTCGTCCGAGAAACCCAAAGCCTGGATGTCGGAGAGCCCTCCGGTTCGGGAAAGGCGACATGCATCTCACAAAGGCCAGTTCGGGAACGTTGCGATTGTTGGTGGCTCTACGGGTATGCAAGGAGCGGCGCTCCTCGCGGGCACTGCAGCCTTGTACGCAGGAACGGGCCGGGTGTTCATCGGTTTGCTAGGTCATGAGAGCCCTGCTGCTTTTCAAGGCGTCGACAGCGCTATCATGATTCGACAACCAGATCAAATCGCCCTGGAAAATGCGGTCGTCGTTTGCGGCTGCGGCGGCGGATCTGAAATCGCGAGGCATCTGCCCCGATTCCTGAAAAATTCCAGCCCTGTGGTGATTGATGCCGATGGCCTGAACGCCATCGCCAGCGACTCGGTGCTCGGACAAATGGTTCAACGCAGAGGGACCCTCGGCCAGGAAACAATCATGACTCCGCATCCGCTGGAGGCAGCACGGTTGTTGAAACGATCTGTCGCTGAGATTCAGGCCGATCGCTTGACCGCCGCCACAACCCTATCGCAACGTTTTGACTGCGTCGTGGTGCTGAAGGGATCTGGATCGGTCATTGCATCCCCAGATCATCCTATCCGGATCAATCCGACTGGTAACGGGCGATTGGCCACCGCAGGTTCAGGTGATGTACTCGCGGGCCTCATTGGCGCCGAGTTGGCCAAGGGTACACCTGCTTTCGACGCCGCATGTCATGCCTGCTTCCGACACGGAGCTACAGCAGACTCCTGGGATGGCAACCGCCCCTTGACTGCTGATCTGCTCAGCCGCGCAAACTGAACCCTAAATGGTCCGTTCATGCCTAGCGTTTTTTGCTCCGCTCCCCTTTTGGCCGCATCGCCACCTTTGCCCTCTTGCCAGCTTTGGGCGACTGAGTCGTGGGTTGATCCTCAAACGAAACTCGCGTAATCCCCGGCTTAGTCTGTAAATCGGGACCAAGGGATCTGCTGTTGCGTTCCCTGCCTGCGCTTTTTTCCTTTCCGGAGACGGGCCCGCCCGTAGGCACTTCACCATCCGCGATCATCCGAAAATCGATCCGGCGTCCATCAAGATCAACCCGACTCACCTGGACACGTACCTTGGTACCCACACCGAACCGCATACCGGTCCGTTCACCCCGCAATTCCTGCCGGACATCGTCCAGGCGATAAAAATCATCACCTAGTTCGGTGATGTGGATCAATCCCTCCACGTACAAGGCATCCAGGGTCACGAACAACCCGAAATGGGTGACTGCCGTCACAACGCCCGAGTACTCCTCACCCAAACGATCTCGCATGAACAAGCACTTCAACCAGGCCTCAACATCGCGGCTGGCCTCGTCGGCCCGGCGCTCATTGGCACTGCAGTGCAGTCCCGCAGCACCCCAAAGAAAAAGCTCAGTTCCTTCCGGAAGGTCCTGGTCCATCACTCCCGGCAAAGCAGTTGATCGTCCCTTGGCAAGCCTCCTGACAAGTTTGGCATGCGCTTCCCCCGGGACGGGTAGGTTCGGAAGCGAGTACGACGTTCCGTTCAGGATGGCTTTGATGACCCGGTGGACCAACAAATCTGGATAGCGTCGAATAGGGCTCGTGAAATGGGTGTATGTCGAAACTGCCAGTCCAAAATGCCCCGTGTTCAACGGCGAATACAAGGCTTGCTGCATCGATCGCAGTAGCGTCATGTGGATTTGTTGGGCATCTGGCCGATCCCTGGCTGCCACAACAACCGCTTGATAGTCTGCGGTCGTGAGCGGGTCAGGGCCATTGATGCTGAGACCCAGTGCCTTCAAAAATGTGCGCAGCGACTCCCGCTTTTCCGGGGTGGGACCGTCGTGGACCCGGTACAAGGCCAATCGGTGGTTGGCCTCGACGAACTGTGCGCTGCACACATTGGCGGCCAGCATGGCCTCCTCAATCAACCGATGTGCAATGGTTCTTTGCCTTGGAACGATCTTGTCGATGCGTCCAGCCTGGTCACAAACAATTTGGGTCTCCGCTGTTTCCAGATCCAGGGCGCCACGCCGAGTTCTCGCACGGACCAAGGCCTCGAATACGCCGTGAAGGTGCAACAAGTCATCAACCCTGTCGCTGTGCTTCTGTGCCTCTGGCCCCCGCGAATTGGCAAGAATGGCCGAAACTTCTTCGTATGTAAATCGAGCATGGCTCAGCATCACTGCCGGAAAGAACTGAAAAGCAAGGATCGAGCCTTCAGCCGAAATCACCATATCGCAGACCATGCAAAGGCGCTCAACGCCTGGATTCAACGAGCACAGCCCGTTGGACAGCTTTTCGGGCAGCATCGGTATGACCCGACGCGGGAAATACACGCTGGTGGCGCGATCGAAAGCGTCCGAATCGATCGGGTCGCCGCTGCTCACATAATGATCAACATCGGCGATGGCAACCAACAAACGCCAACCCAAAGTCGATCTGCCGCGGCCCACACGATGGGGCGCGCAGTAGACCGCATCGTCGAAGTCGCGGGCGTCCTCGCCATCGATGGTGACCAGCGGTACATCTGTCAAATTGACGCGCCCAGTCTTGTCTGACTGAAGCACCGAATCCGGTAGCGTTCGAGTGGCAGCGATACAGGCCTCTGAAAACTCGTGGGGCACGCTGAACTTCCGAACCGCAATTTCAATCTCCATACCAGGATCATCGATATTCCCAAGCACCTCTCGCACCCTGCCAACGGGCTGGCCGTACAAGGCTGGCGGCTCGGTCAATTCGACGACAACAACCTGTCCGGCCTTGGCT
>VERU01000012.1 GCA_018882485.1 Rhodoferax sp.
CAGCAAGGCTGCTGCAATGGTGAGCCCGGGCCATTTCGCGACCAGCGCACTCGCAGCCAGCAACAGGAAAGCCATCTGCGTCCAGGCCAGCAACCGGTCGAGTCGGGGGGCCCATTCGGAGGTGGCCAGCAGACGCCGGGTAAGCAGGGTCCCGAACAGGCCGGCCAGGCAATAGCCGGCGGGCTGGATCAGTTCGCCTCCACGTGGCCAGTGGGGCCAGATAAACTGCGCCGCCAGTCCTAGGATGCCAGCCTGCGAAGCCGCCAGGCTGGCCAGAAAAGCCACGTAAATCAGGTAGATCGGGTCGCGCAGCGAGAAATACAGCAGCAGGTTGTAAGCGCCCAGGGCCAGCAGCATGCCGAAGTACAGGGCCAGGATGCTGTAGGTGTGCTGGTCGCTGGCATGCAGTGCGGAGGGGGACCACAGGGTCAGCGGTACGGTTAGGCTGCTGCGGGAGACTACCCTGAGATATACCGTGGTCTCTGCGTGCGGCGCCAGCGTGATCGGAAACACCAGTTGGCGATGCTCGAAGGGACGCGATGAGAAGGCCAGGGTGTAGCCCGAACTGAAGGACACCGGTGCGTCCTGGCCTACGCTGTGCAGGTCAACCCGGTCGAGCGCCGGGTAAGCGACCTCGAGCAAGACACCCAGGGGACCTGCGGCGGCGGATGTCAGTCGCACCCTGAGCCAGTAGGCTGACGCCGAGAAACCGAAATTCAGGTTGCTGGTTCCAGCCACCGGCTTGAACTGCGACGCCAGCGCAGGGCCCTGGACCTCTGCCAGGGTCAGGCGACGGCTGGCGTCCTCCAGCACCTCGATGTGGGGACGCATTGGCGACGAGGTCAGGTCGGCGGGCACCCGAAGCGACGCCTGTGCGGTGCCGAACAGGCAGAGCAGCATGGCCAGGGCCAACAGGCGTGTGAACCGGACAGCGAGTAGAGGGGTCAAGCAACTGCGGAACGTGACGAGCAGATCTCGGGAATAGTCCACCCGACCGAATTGTTACCCAGTTTATCGACCTCTCGACGCCCCGTGGCGTTGGCTGCATCAGGCGGACGCGAGTTCCGCCGATGTCGGTGCCGGTGCACTTGAGCGAACGCGACGCGACGAGACCGTGGACGTGGCCGAGATCAAGGCCGCGTTTGCACGCATCGCTTCCCCGCGCAAGACGCTGTCGCCGGTGGGCTACAGCCAGAGCCCGGGCCAGCATGTGCTGGTGGGCGACATCCGCGACCCGGCCGCCGTCGGCCCCATGGCCGAGGGGATTGTGCGGTGGATCAGGGGCTTGCCGTCCTGACCCGTCTTCAGACCCGCCCCAGCGCCTTGGCCCGGTACATGTCCTGATCGGCCAGCCGCAGCAGCTGGTCGATGTCGTCCGACTGGTCCGGGCACAGGGCCAGTCCGACACTGGCTCCGACATGGACGCTGACCGCGCTCCCGCCCAGCGTCATCGGCTCGCGGATGCTGGCGATCAGCTTGGCGCCAGCGGCCTCGGCATCCGCCCGGCTCTGGATGCCCTCCATCAGCACCACGAATTCGTCACCTCCGACGCGCGCCACCGTGTCGTTGGCGCGAACGGCCGCTCTCAGCCGCCGGCCGATTTCGATCAGCAGCTCGTCGCCCGCTGCATGGCCCAGCCGGTCATTGACCGGCTTGAACCCGTCGAGGTCGATCATCAGCACGGCCAGTGGCGCGGCCTCGCGCCGGCTGCGGGCGACGGCCTGCCGCAACTGCTCCTGCAGGCGGTTGCGATTGGCCAGTCCGGTCAGCGCATCCTGGAGCGCCAGGGTCTTGAGCACTGCCTCGCTGCGCTGCAGCCGTTCGTTGGCCTGTGCGAGTTCGGCGGTGCGTTCGGCGATGCGCCGCTCCAGCTGCCTTTCCGAGTGCTGCAGCACCTCCATGGCGGACTGCCGCGAGCGCAGGGCCTCGGCCTGGGCGCGGGCGGCTTCCTGCCGCAGCGCGTGGATGCGGTGGGCCATGGACAGCGACAGCATCATCATCTCCAGCGCGGACCCCAGCAGCATGCCGTTGGAGGTGATGAAGGTGGTGGGAATCCAGCCCAGTGTGCGCAGAGCGAAAGCGCTGACACCCAGCAGCAGGGCGCCCGTCGCCGCCAGGAACAGGCCGGCCGATGGCTGGTGCTGTCGCAGGCCGATCAGGCCGCACAGCAGTGAGATTGCACAGAACAGGGTGCCCAGAAGCGCGGTGGCGATGGCAAAAGGCGGATTGGGTGCCAGGGCCGGGCCGATGGCGCAGGCCAGGAAGCCGAACTGGACGCCGGAGATCAGCCGGTTCAGCCTCGGCATCCGGCTGCGTGTGTCGAGAAAGCGCTGCACGAACAGCGCCCCGAACAGGCCGCCCAGGCTGAAGCAGGAAGGCAGCACGGCGTCGCCGACCGGGGGAGCGTGGGGCCAGAGGAACTGGCTGCCAAAGCCTGACATGGCCGCCTGCGCCAGGGCCAGGCTGGCGGCAAAGCCGGTGTACAGCAGGTAGACCGGGTCGCGCAGCGACAGGTACAGCAACAGGTTGTACACGCTCAGGGCGAAGATCATGCCGAAGTACACCGCGAGCACCGTGTAGGCCGTCTGATCGCTGCTGCTCAGCGCCTCTGCGGTCCAGAGCCGCACCGGCACGGTCAGGCTGCCTCGGGAGATCACGCGCAGCAGCACCGTGTGGGTGACGCCGGGTTCGAGCCGCAGTGGAAACACCAGATGGCGATGCGCCACTGGTCGCTGGTTGAACGGCAGGGTGTAGCCCGCGTTCAGGTGCACGGTGCCCGCCGGCGACCGGTCGAAGAAGTCCACCCGGTCGAGCGAAGGATGGGCCACCTCCAGCAGCCGGTCGATCGGGACGGTGGAATCGGCGCGCAGCGTGATCCGGATCCAGTAGGCGCTGTCGGTGATGCCGAAATTCAGGTCGCCGGTGCCGCCCATACGCCGGAAGCGATCCGGCTGATCCGGCCTGTCCACGTCGTCGATTCCCCACTGCCGGGAGGCGTCTTCGAGGACGTCGAGGTGGGCTCTCAGTGGCAACTCGCCACGGTCTGCCGGTACGACGGCCGGCAGTACGGCCCGTGCGGGTGCCGGAGCCAACAGCACGACCACCAGGGTCAGAGCCAGGGCGAGCGCGCAGGCCAGGCGCCGAGGCAGGGTGAGGGCAGCAGAGGCCATGGCCATCCGGGTCGGTGTCTCGATGCAGGGGCAGCCCGAACAGGGCACCGCGCCATTGTCGGCCAGAACGATGGTTCGGGCCTTCCGTGCGAGATCGGGCCGGGGTCAGTGGGTGACGGAAGGGGGCGGTCCGCCACCGCGGCTTCGGGCCGCATCGCGGACGGTACGCCCGCAGCGCGGCCGTTGCGAGGTCAGGCCGACAGTTCAGCGCGCGTCGGTGGCTGGCAGCCGGCCCGGCCGCAGTTGATGGCGGCGGCCCGCAGGGCCAGGTTCAGCGTGTCTTGCACCCGATTGCCCGCCTCGCCGGAGCCCAGCACCCAGTCGGCCAGGCAGTTGCCCCAGAAGGTGTCGCCCGCGCCTACGGTGTCCACCAGTTTCACCGGGTGTGCCGGGGCGCTGGCGCTGCACCCGTCGGCCGACAGCCAGGCCCCCTGGGCCCCGAAGGTGAGCGCCATGCGCCGGCAGTCGGGACCGGCCACCCGGGCAGCCAGTGCGGGCGCATCGGCCGGAGATCGGGCGGCGAGCCCCAGGGATTCCAGGTCCTCGTCGCTGGCCTTGAGCCAGTGGGCCAGCCGGGCGACCTGGCGTACCGCGTTCAGGTAGGCCGGCAGGTCAGCCGCCAGGCGTGGGCGAAGGTTCAGGTCCACACTGATCGTCCACCCCATCAGGCGCGCGCCCTGCAGCACCTCCAGCACCTTGCGGTGTTCCGGCGGCACCAGCAGCAGGGAGCCGGTGTGCAGCACACCCACGGGGTGGGTGGCGAGTTCGGCCAGGATTTGTTCGGCGCTGTAGTCTCGGTCCGCGATGCCTTCGCGGTAGAAGCCGTAACTGGCCTGGCCGTCGCTGATCTGCACCACTGCCAGCGAAGTGGGCAGCGGGCTGGCCGGCAGCAGGCAGCGCACGCCGTCCTGCAGCAGCTGCTCGCGCATGCGCTGCCCGAAGACGTCGCCCGACAGAGGGTTCAGGAACGATACCGGCGCGCCGCGCCGGGCTGCAGCCCGTGCCAGGTTGAAGGGGCTGCCGCCCATCAGCGGGAGCAGGCTGCCGTCGGGCTGCGCCACGCAGTCCATCAGGGCTTCGCCCAGGACAGCGATGCCGGGGGTCATTTCCGCAGCAGATGCTGGCGCCGGATCACATCGATCCAGACCGCCACGATGACCACCGCACCGATGGCCATCATCTGCTTGAATTGCGAGATTTCCATCAGGTTCATGCCGTTGCGGATCATGGTGATCAGGACCGCGCCCAGCAGGCTGCCCCAGATGCTGCCGCGCCCGCCGAACAGCGAGGTGCCGCCGAGGATGACGGCGGCGATGGCATCGAGTTCGAAATTCTGGGCCATCTTGCCACTGCTGGAGTCCATGCGGGCCATCAGCACGATGGCGGCCAGCGCGCAGCTCAGACCGCAGACCACGTACACCGCCAGCTTGTACCCACGGATGTGGATACCGACCTGGCGGGCGCCCATTTCGTTGGAGCCCATGGCGTAGACGTAACGCCCGAGCCGGGTGCTGGACAGCACGAAGGCCATCACGCCGAAGTAGATCAGGGTGATCAGGGTGGGCATGGGCACGCCCAGCAGGCTGCCGTAGCCGAGAAAGGGCAGGGGCTCGGGCAGCCCGGCGTTGTCGAAGCCGCCGGTCAGGTCGAAGGCCAGCCCGCGCCACAGGGTCAGGCCGCCCAGCGTGACGATGAAGGCGGGAATGCCGACGAAGGCCACCAGGTAGCCGTTGAACAGGCCGACGGCCGCACCGATCGCCAGCGCCACGAGGATGGCGGCATAGGGGTCGAGGCCGGCCTTGAGCATCAGGTGGCCGGCCACGGCGCCGGCCAGCGCGGTCAGCGCACCCACCGCCAGGTCGACGCCGCCGGTCAGGATGACGAAGGTCTGACCGCCGGCCAGCAGCGCGATCACCGAGGCCTGCACCAGGATGTTGGAGAGGTTGCCGGCGGTCAGGAAATAGGGGGTTGCCAGGCTGAGCAGCAGGCCCAGGACCAGCACGGCCACCAGCGCGCCGAACCACTCCTGCCGGGTGATGGGTTTCATGTCAGGGGTTCCTGGGGAGCGAAAACAGGGGAGGGGACAGGATGCCCGCGCCCGGCCGCTGGCCGGACGCGGGAAGGCGGCGCCGGGGCGCCGCCGGCCATCACTTCACCTTCATGAACTGGCCGACGCCGGAGTCCTTGGCGAACTGGTCCACGTTGGAGGGCAGCACCAGGAAGGAGCCGGTGTCGACGCGCTCGCTCACCTTCTTGCCTTCGGCGGCGGCGATGGCCGTCTCCACACCCACCTGGCCGATCTTGGCCAGCATCTGTGCGGCGTTGGCCTGCTGCCAGCCCTGCTTCATCATGTCCAGGCCGCCGGGCGAGCCGTCGAAGCCGGCGATCTTCACGTCGCCCGGTTTCTTGCCGGCCGCCATCAGGGCCGCCTTGGCCCCCAGGGCGCCGCCGTCCCAGGCGCAGGCGATCACCTTGGCCGTGGGGTTGGCGCGCAGCGCGGCTTCCACGCCGTTCTGGGCCATGGTCTGGTCCCAGGTGGTGGGCACATCGACGATCTTGACGTTCTTGCGCACGGCGTTCAGGCCGTCCACGAAGCCCTTCTTGCGCTCCTGGCCGGTGCTCTGGCCCTGGTCGCCCGTGACGTAGATGACGGTGTCGCCGTCCTTGATCTGTTCGGCGGCCCACTTGCCCTGCACCATGGCGGCCTTGATGTTGTCGGTGGCCACGTAGGAGGTGATCTTGGCGCCGGTGATGCCGGTGTCCACCGCCACCACCTTGATGCCGGCGGCCAGCGCCTTGTTGATGGCCGGGGCGATGCCGGCGCTGTCCACCGGGGCGATGGCGATGGCATTGACCTTGCGCGTGATCATGTCTTCGACGATGGCCAGCTGCTTGGACAGTTCACCCTTTTCGGCGGCGAGTTCGATGAATTTGACACCCTTGGCAGCGCCGGCCTTCTTGGCGCCGCCGTTGATCAGGGTCCAGCCTTCGTTGGTGTTGCCGTTGGTGATGTAGGCCACGGTGGTCTCGGCCAGGGCGGCGGTCATCAGGCCAGCGGTGGCCAGGGCGATGGCCAGGCGGCCCATCATGCGTTTCGTGCTCATCTTTGCTCCTGTGGGTGGTTGGGGGTTAGCCGCTCAGGAACGGCCCTGTGGCGTGCTGGGAGCAATTAGATCAGCTTTATCGACTAAATAAACCTAGGGGTTTTACTAATTACCGATCCCGGAGCGGTCTGGCATGCTCCACCCCTGTCACCTTCGAGCGGGCGCTGCCCCGAGATCACCATGAGCACTCCCCAACCGGTGCTGCGCATCAGCAGCCTGACCAAGCACTACGGCGGCGTGAAGGCCCTGACCGACGCCCATTTCAGCCTGCAGGCCGGCGAGCATGCGGCCATCGTGGGCGACAACGGCGCGGGCAAGAGCACCTTCGTGCGTCTGATCACCGGGGTCGAGCAGCCCAACAGCGGCGAGATCCGCCTGGATGGCGAATCCGTGCGCTTCGCTTCGCCGCTGGATGCGCGCGAGCAGGGCATCGAGACGGTCTACCAGACGCTGGCGCTGGCCGAGGATCTGGATGTGCCCGCCAACATCTTTCTGGGTCGCGAGATCACGCGCCTGAACCTGGGGCCGCTGTCGGTCCTCAACCACCAGGCGATGCGCGAGCGCTCGCGTGACATGCTGGCCACGACCGGGGTGAAGATCCAGGATCTGTCCGAAACCCTGCGCGGCATGTCGGGCGGGCAACGCCAGTGCGTGGCGATCGCCCGGGCGGCGGGTTTTGCCAAGAAGCTCATCATCCTGGACGAGCCCACGGCAGCGCTGGGCGTGGCCGAGACCGCGCGGGTGGAACAGATCATTCGGGGCCTCAAGCAGCAGGGCATTCCGCTGATCATCATCAGCCACAACCTGCGTCAGGTTTTCGACCTGGTGGACCGGATCTGGGTGTTCCGCCAGGGCCGCATCATTTGCAGCCGCCTGACCCGCCAGACCCACCCGGAGGAAATCGTCGGGCTGATCACCGGCGCCATCGACCCGGCCAGCCTGCCCGCCGAGGAGGCCGTGGCATGTTGAAAGGACTGGACCCGCTGCTCACCCCCGAGCTGCTGATGCGGCTGTGCGCCATGGGCCACGGTGAGTGGGTGGCGGTGGTGGACGCCAACTTCACGGCCGATTTCCTCAGTCAGGGGCGGCCGGTGATCCGGCTCCCCGGTAACGACCTGCTGCGGGTCAGCCGCGCCGTGCTGTCGGTCATGCCGCTGGCCGATGATGTGGCCCAGCCGGCGGCCTACATGCAGGTGTGCGGGCAGCCCCAGGGGCATCGCACAGCGGCCCAGCAGGCCCTGCAGGACCATCTGGTGAAGCTCGGACTGGAACCCGTTCGGATCCAGGGGGTGGAACGGTTTGCGTTTTATGACAAGATCAGGGCGTCCAGCCTGATTGTGCAGAGCGGCGAGGCCACGGCCTACGGCAACGCGCTGTTCTGCAAGGGCGTGATCCTCAACGCAGCCGCTGACTTCCTGTGAATGCCGCCCCCGTTTTCGCCCGCGATCCGCGCCTCATGCGCGGGTCCAACCACAACGGCATGCGGCAGTTCAACGAGCGCATCGTGCTGCAGGCCATCCGCCTGCAGGGGGCCATGGCCAAGGCCGATCTGGCGCGCCTGACGCAACTGTCGACACAAACCGTGTCCATCATCGTGGACCGGCTGCTCGATGACGGGCTGCTGCTCAAGCAGGAACGGGTCCGTGGGCGCATCGGCCAGCCCTCGGTGCCGCTGGCGCTCAACCCCTCGGGGGCCTTCAGCATCGGTCTGCAGGTCGGCCGGCGCAGTCTGGAGGTGCTGGCCAGCGATTTCCTGGGCCAGCCGCGGCACCGGCAGCAGTTTCACTACCCCTATCCCGACCCGGGCGTGGTGTTGCCCGCCATTGCCCAGGGACTCGGTGCGCTGCGCGACGCGCTGGGCGCCGACTGGGCCCGCACCGTGGGCATTGGCCTGACCGCGCCCCTGTCCATGCACAAGTGGGCCGGCCTGTTCGGCGATGCCGCGCCGGCGCTGGCCCGCTGGGAGGCGCTGGACCTGACCGCCGAGGTGCAGGCCCTGACCGATCTGCCGGTGGAGTTTGCCAAGGACACCACCGCCGCCTGCATGGCCGAAATGCTGCAGGGGCGGGGGCGGCAGATCGGCAGTTTCCTCTACGTGTTTGTCGGCACCTTCGTGGGAGGGGGGCTGGTGCTGGCCGGTCACATCATGGCCGGTCCGCGGGGCAACGCCGGCGCCATTGGATCGATGCCGATCGGTCTGGGTGCCCCCGGTACCCCGCCGCCGCAGTTGCTGCAATTGGCCTCGGGCTGGCAGCTGGAGCAGGCGCTGGAGCTGGCTGGGTTGGATCCCCTGCTGGTGCACCGCGCCGCCATCGGCGATGCCGCTTATGCGGCCTACACCGGGCCCTGGCTGGAGCAGGCCAGCCGGGCACTGGCCATGGCGGTGGTGGGTGCCGCGGCCCTGCTGGACCTGGACGCCGTGGTGATCGACGGTTCCCTGGGGTCGCCGCTCATCGATGCGCTGCTGCAGGCCACCCGCGACCAGCTGCAGCATTACCGCCCCGAGGGGTTGAACGCCCCGGCCGTGCTGCGGGGCGAAGTGGGGGCGCACGCCCGGGCGCTGGGCGGCTCCCTGCTGCCGCTGCACACCCAGTTTTTTCCGCTCAAGGACACCTTTCTCAAACGCGATCTGGCATGAAGCTCTACCTGGACTCCGCCGATGCCCAAGCCTGGCGGCTGCCAGCCGGTTGCCCGCCGGTGCAGGGTGTCACCACCAACCCCACCCTGGTCCGGCAAGCGGGCCTGCCGGTCTCCTTGCCCGCCTACCTGGGTCTGCTGCAGGCGGTGGCCGACCAGGGTCTGCCCGAGCTGATGCTGCAGCTGCCGTCGGCCGACCCCGCGCAGGCCAGCGATTGGGCGCAGACCCTGCGCGAGCAGGCCCAGCGGCTGCAACTGGGGCTCACGCTCAAGCTGCCTTGCCATCCCGACTGGAGTCCGGCCATCGTTGCGGTGCAGCAGTGCGGCCTGCCGGTGCTGCTGACGGGTCTGTCCAATCCGGTGCAGCTGCTGTGGGCACGCTCTCTCGGGGCGGCCTACGTAGCGCCCTATATCGGACGGCTGGCGGCAGACGGGCGCGATGTCTGGTCTTTCATGCAGGCCTGCGTGGCGGTCCAGGCAGCCGGTCCGGCCCTGCTGGCCGCCAGCATCAAGAGCGCTGATGTCCTGACCCGGCTGATCGCCTGCGGCGCGGCGGCGGCAACCCTGCCGCCCGCCAACCTTGTCGTCTGGGCGAGTGATCGGCTGACCGACGCCGCGATCGAGCAGTTCGAGCGCGACAGCCGCGACAGCCTGGGCTGAGACCGGCTCACAGGCTGCGGCTGCGCGCCAGCGGCGGATTGGCCCCGAAGTAGCGTTCCACGCCCCGCAGCAGCGCGTCGGCGAGTTGCTCCTGGAAGGCGTCGGTCAGCAGGCGCGCCTCTTCCTCGGGGTTGCTGATGAACGCGGCCTCGACCAGCACACTGGGGATGTCGGGGGCCTTCAGCACCGCGAAGGCCGCCTGCTCCACCCGGGGTTTGTGCAGCCGACCCACCTGGCCGATTTCGCCCAGCAGCTGGCTGCCCAGCCGCAGGCTGTCGCGGATCTGCGCGGTGGTGCTCATGTCCAGCAAGGCGTGGCGCACCTGAGGATCGTTTTCGCCCATGTTCAGGCCGCCCACCCGGTCGGCCTTGTTTTCCTGGTCCGCCATCCAGCGGGCGGCGCTGCTCGAGGCCCCGCCCTGGCTCAGCGCGTACACGCTGGCTCCCTGGGGCCTGGGCGAATAGAAGGCGTCGGCGTGCAGGCTGATGAACAGGTCGGCCTGGACCCGACGGGCTTTGGCCACCCGCTGGTGCAGCGGCACAAAAAAATCGGCCTCCCGGGTCAGGTACGCCCGCATCGGGTTGTCATTGACGCTGCGCTGGTTGATCCGGTCGCGCAGCCGCAGGGCCAGTTGCAACACCACGTCCTTCTCGCGGGTGCCTGCCGGGCCGATGGCCCCCGGATCTTCACCGCCGTGGCCGGGATCCAGCGCGATCACGATCAGACGGTCGGTGCCGGGGCCGCGATGGCTGAGGCGAATTTGTGAGTCTTTTGGGCCATCGGCCCTTGCTGGGTATGGATTTCCTGCTATCGAAAGCGGAGCGATTCCGGAGGCCGATGCCGGGCTGGCAGACCGCGTCGCAGGCAGGACGGGAGCAGTCTCGGGTGGTGTCGCGGGCGGTGCCGTTGGCGGGGTCGTTGGGGCAAAGGCCGCACCGGCAGCGCGCTGGCGCGCGATCAGATCACCCAGCGGATCCGCGCCGCCGCCGGAAGGACTGGCGGCCGACGGGCGGCTGAGCTGTTCCTCGATCAGCGCGCGCAGCGGATCTTCCGGCTGGCTGGGGTGGAGGTCCAGCACCAGCCGGTGGCGATAGGCGGCCACCGGCGCCAGGCTGAACACCTGGGGCGACACCGGCTTTCGGAGGTCCAGCACCAGCCGGACGACCCCGGGTGCATTCTGTCCGATGCGCACGCCGGCGATGTAGGGATCGTCTGTACCGACCTTGGCGACCAGCTCCTTGAGCGGCGCATCCAGGGTGAGTCCATCGATATCCACGGCCAGCCTGGGCGGGTTGTCGACCCGGGTGGTGCGGGTTCGCAGCGCCTGGTCGGATTCGAGCGTCACCCGGGTGTATTCCGCTGCGGGCCAGACCCGCACACCCAGCAGGTTGGCCGCCCAGCCGGCCCGCCCGGCTCCCAGCCGCGCTGTCAGCGCCAGCAGCGCCAGGCGAAGCAGGGGTCGCCGTTTCACTGGCCGGTCCGGCCCGCTTCGGGCAGCAGGGTACGGCCCAGCGGGCTCAGGGCACTCAACTCGATCTGCCGTGAGCCGTCGGTGGCCACGTGCAGAACGCAGGCCAGATCGGGACGGGGCAGCCGGGGCCCCGCCTGTTGCGGCCACTCCACCAGCTTCAGGCCGGGGCGGGCAAACAGTTCGCGCAGCCCGGCATCTTCCCACTCATCCGGGTTGGTGAAGCGGTAGAAGTCGAAGTGCCAGATCGGCAGGCCGGGGGGATCGTAGGGCTCGACCAGCGCGTAGGTGGGACTGCGGATACGGCCTTGGATACCCAGGGCCCGCAACAGGTGCCGCACCAGCGTGGTCTTGCCCGCGCCCAGGTCACCCTGCAAGGTGATCAGCGCCTGGCGCAAGCCCGGGCGGCTGGCCAGGGCCTGGGCGAGCGCGGCGGTGGCCTGCTCGTCCGGACAGCGGACCGTTTCTACAATGACCGGGTGACGCGGACCCTCTCCAACGGCGACAGTGTTCAATTGGCATCCGATATCCGGGACTGGGCCCGAGCCCTCGGATTTTCCCAGATCGGCTTCGCGGGTGTCGACCTGTCCGCCGCCGAGCCGGGCCTTTCGGCCTGGCTGGCCGCCGGTTTCCACGGCAGCATGGGCTACATGGCCGCCCACGGCCTGCTGCGGGCCCGCCCCGCCGAGCTGCTACCCGGCACCGTCACGGTGCTGACCGCGCGCATGGAGTACCTTCCGCCCGATGGTCTGCCCGACTGGGTGGACGCCGAGTGGGCGCAGCTGGCCCGGCCGACCCAGGCCGTCGTGTCGCTCTACGCCCGGGGGCGGGATTACCACCGGGTGCTGCGGCAACGGCTTCAGCGCCTGGCCGACCGGCTGGCCGACCGGGTCGGTCCCCTGGGGCACCGCGTGTTCACCGATTCGGCCCCCGTGCTGGAGGTGGAACTGGCGGCTCGCAGCGGCCTGGGCTGGCGTGGCAAGCACACCTTGCTGCTCAGCCGCGAGGCGGGGGCGATGGCCTTCCTGGGCGAAATCTTCCTCGATCTGCCCCTGCCGGCCAGTCCGCCGGTCAGCAGCCATTGCGGCAGTTGTACGGCCTGCATCGACCGTTGTCCGACGGGCGCCATCGTGGCTCCCTACCGGCTCGACGCCCGACGCTGCATCGCCTACCTCACCATCGAACACGATGGCGCCATACCCGAGTCGCTGCGCCCTTTGATGGGCAACCGCATTTACGGCTGCGACGACTGCCAGCTGGCCTGTCCGTGGAACCGCTATGCGCAGCGCAGTCCGCTGCCGGATTTCCGTTCGCGCGAGGGGCTGACCGGTGCCGGATTGCTTGATCTGTGGTCTTGGGACGAGGCGGATTTTCTGCGGCACACCGAAGGCAGTGCCATCCGGCGGATCGGCCATGTGCGATGGCTGCGCAACCTGGCGGTGGCCCTGGGCAATGCCCTGCACAGTGGTTTACCCTCCGATCAGGATCTGGCCGTGCGCACGGCCCTGCAACAACGGGCCGACCATCCCCAGGCGCTGGTGCGCGAGCACGTGGCCTGGGCGCTGCGCCAGGGGCCCGACTCGCCGACCTCCATCCTGCAACAGCCCGACACCCTGTCACCATGAACCGGTACGACCTCCTGATCATTGATCCCCAGAACGACTTCATGGACCTGCCGGGCGCCGCGCTGCCGGTGCCAGGGGCCACGGCGGACATGGACCGCCTGGCCCGCTGGCTGCAGCAGGAGGCCGAAGCCGTGCAGTCGGTCACGGTCACGCTGGATTCGCATCCCAGTCTGGCGGTGGAGCGCACCCCGTTCTGGCTGGATGAGCAGGGCGCCGAGGTCCCGGCTTTCACGGTGATCAGGGCCGCTCACGTGCGCGCGGGCCGCTGGAGACCGCGCCATGCGGCCTGTCTGGCCGAGGTGTTGGTCTATCTGGACGCGCTGGAGTCCCAGGGGCGGCACCAGCTCATCGTCTGGCCGGTGCATTGTGTGTTGGGCACCTGGGGCCACAACCTGCACGCCGGACTGGCCGCCAGCCTGGCCGACTGGGAGCTGCGCACCGGCCGCTGGTGCCACAAGGTGCTCAAGGGCCAGCATCCGCTGACCGAGCAATACAGCGCGTTCAGGGCCGAGGTGCCCAGGGC
The DNA here is from genome assembly GCA_018882485.1 of Rhodoferax sp. Lineage (GTDB taxonomy): Bacteria > Pseudomonadota > Gammaproteobacteria > Burkholderiales > Burkholderiaceae_C > Rhodoferax. Next base: position 13,188 of record VERU01000012.1, read on the forward strand.
CGACGATCCGTGCAGCCAGAACAACGAACAGCTGATGCACCGCCTGTCGGACGGCGCACCCTGGCTGCTGGTTGCCGGTGAGGCGCTCAGCCACTGCGTGGCGGCCTCGCTGGACGACATGATGGCCCAGCTGCCGGCCGACCGGCTGGCAAGAACCGTGCTGCTGGTGGACTGCATGAGCCCGGTCGCCGGGTTCGAGGAGGCGGGGACGGCCTTGCTGGACCGGGCCCGCGGGCGGGGTGTGCGCGTGGCCCGGCTGGACGAACTGACCGACCTGGCTGCCTGATACCGGGTCAGGACAGCAGGCCCAGCGCCAGGGGCAGGCTGACCATGCCCAGCAGGGTCGACAGCGTGACCAGCGCGGCCACCAGCGATCCGTCGTAGCCCATGCGGGCCGCCAGTACATAGGCGCTGGACGCGGTTGGAGCGGCCGAAAAAATCATGAGAACCAGCGCCTGCCCTGGCGCCAGCTGGAAGAGCCGCACCAGCCCGAAGGCCATCAGCGGCAGGATCAGATGCCGGATCGACAGCAGCGCAACCGCCAGCGCCTTGGCCCGGACCAGCGTGCCGAACTGCATGCCGGCACCGGCCGCCATCAGGCCCAGCGCCAGCGAGGCGCCACCGATCCGGCTGAAGCTGGGTTCGAGCCAGGCTGGCAGCGACAGACCGGCCAGATTGGCGCCCAGCGCGCTTAGCGTGGCGACGACCAGCGGATTGCGCAGGAGTTCGCGCAGGAAACCGCGCTCTCCGTGGCGCGCCATGGCCCAGACGGCCGCCACATTGAACATCGGAACGCAAAAGCCTCCGAGCACCGCCATCAACTGCAATCCGCCCGGGCCGCCCAGGCGATCGGCCAGGGCCAGTGCGATGAAGGAATTGAAGCGGAAGGCCACCTGCGCGGCCGGCGCATGCGTCCGGATCGCGATGTATCCGCGCAACAGGGGCCAGTGGGGCAGCGAAAACGACAGCGCAATGCCCAGCAATCCGAGGGATACACCGGCCGTGATCAGGCTGGAGGCCGCCTGGAGGTCCAGTGGATTGCGGATGATGGCGTGGAACAGCAGGACCGGGAACAGCAGGTAATAAACCAGTGCATCCACCTGGGTCCAGAGGCTGCGGTTCAGCGCCGTGTAACGGCACACCAGGTAGCCACACAGGATCAGGGAAAAATCGGGAAACAGCAGTTGCGCGTAGACCACCGGGTGAGAATAGCAGCCTCCGGCACTAGACTCCGGGACTTCAAGGAGAAACGCATGATGTACCGTCGCACCCTGGTGGCCCTGGGCGGGCTGGCCCTGTTGGCCACCGCTCACGCCCAACCCTATCCCAACCGCGTCGTCAAGCTGCAGGTTCCGTTCGCGCCGGGCGGCACCACGGACATCGTGGCCCGGGTCATTGCCGAGCCCCTGGGCAAGGCGCTGGGCCAGAACGTGATCATCGAGAACAAGGCCGGCGGTGGCGGGGTGGTGGGAGCCAACGAGACGGCCAAGGCCGCGCCCGATGGCTACAGCCTGGGGATGGCGACCGTCTCCACCACGGCCGCCAACCCCGCGATCAATCCCAAGATGCCTTATGACGCCGCGACCGATTTCACCCCGGTCATCAACATCGCCGCCACGCCCAATGTGATCGCGGTGCATCCGAGCTTTCCCGCCCGTAACTACACGGAGTTCGTCTCGGTCCTCAAGCGTTCGCCCGGTCGCTACTCCTATTCATCGTCG
>VERU01000375.1 GCA_018882485.1 Rhodoferax sp.
ACGGTGGTCAATGCGGCCGGCGCCTGGGCCGACGAACTGGGCGTGCAGCTTGGCGCCCGGCCCATAGGGCTGCTGCCGCACCGCCGCAGCGCCTTCACCTTCCAGCTGCCTGATGGCCTGGATGGCGCCGCCTGGCCGGCCGTCATCGGTGTGGACGAGAGCTACTACTTCAAGCCCGATGCCGGCCGCATGCTGGGCTCGCCCGCCAACGCCGACCCGACTGTGCCGCACGATGTGCAGCCTGAAGAACTGGACATCGCGCTGGGTATCGCGCAGATCGAGGCCGTCACACAGTTCAGCATCCGCCGACCAGCCAGCACCTGGGCCGGCCTGCGGTCCTTTGTGCCCGATGGCGAGATGGTCATCGGCCCCGATGCCGATACCCCCGGCCTGTTCTGGCTGGCGGCGCAGGGCGGCTACGGCATCCAGAGCGCGGTAGGCGCCAGCGCCCTGGCCGATGCGCTGCTGCGCGGCACCGCGCTGCCGGCCGAGCTGGCACAAGAAGGCCTGGACCCCCGTGCCCTGTCGCCCGACCGCCTCAGCCGGGTGGCCCGATCGGTGGGCTGACACGTTCGTCAGCCAAGCCTGCACCCACTGAAAGACCCGACATGAACCTGATCCGGCTGGCCGACCTCAGTGCTGCCGATGTGCACCACATCTGGGATCTGGTTGCCTCGCCAGCCCGGCCCCTGAGCGGCACGGTGGCCTGGTCGTTCGAAGGCTACGGCATCCGCACCCGCACCACCTTCGTGCAGGCCTTTCGCGAGCTGGGCCTGGCCTTCACCGAACTGCCCGGTTTCCTGAAAACCGGCGAACGGGCCCGCGATCTGGCGGGCTACCTGGACCCGTTTTACGACCTGTACGTGGTGCGCGAGTCCAACCACGCCCGCCTGGCCGAGTTTGCCGCCGCCAGCCGTCGGCCGGTCGTCAACGCCATGTCCAGCGACGGGCACCCCTGCGAGGTGCTGACCGATGCCTTTTACGTGGACACCGAACTGCGCCCTTTGGCCGGCGCGAGGGTCTGCCTGTGGGGCCCGCCGACCAATGTGCTGCGCTCCTGGCACGAGCTGGCGGCGGTGCTGGGCCTGTCGGTGATCCATGCCTGTGACGCGGCTTTTCACCAGGCCACGCCCGGCGTGCAATTTACCGAGACCTGCCCCACCGGTATCGACATCGTCATCACCGATGGCTGGCCGTCCGGGGCGGAGGCACCGGCCTGGTCCCTGACCGAAGCCCATCTGGCCCACATGGGCCAGCCCAAGCTGCTGCCCACGCCACCGTTTTCCATCGGCCGAGAGCTGGCCTTCGACCCGCTGAGCTACCCCGGCTTTTGCGGCTACCGGCAAAAGGAGCTGCTGCTGCCGGTGCAGAAGGCCATCCTGCACCACTGTCTCTGCTAGCCCGGCGCAGCCTGGGGACGGGTGCGCAGCAGCGCCAGCAGCCCGATGCCGGCCACGCCCACCAGCGCCAGCGGGAAGCCCAGCCGCGGCGACCACTGGATCAGCGCGCCCGACAGTGACGAGGCCGCCAGCCCGCCCAGGGTGTAGGTGAGCACCAGCACGGCGGTGCTGTTGACCAGGGTGATGCCTTTTTCGCGGGTGCCGATGTCGATCATGGCCATGGTGTAGAGGCTGCCACCGGCACCGCCCCAGATGAACACGATGGGCCAGATCAGCCCGCCAGCCAGGGGCACCAGGGGCAGCAGGCAGCAGGTCAGCAGCGTCAGGCCGGCGAACAGCAGCATGAGCAGGTGCCGGCCCCGGGCGGGTTGCTCGAAGCGGTCGGCCACGATGCCGGCGGGCAGCATGGTCAGCGCGCTGCCCAGCCCGATGCAGGACACCAGCAGCGCTGCCGTGGCCGCGCCCAGGCCGAGCGCCAGCCCGTAGAGCGGCAGGATGGCGGCCATGCCGCTTTCAAAGAAACCGCCCACGAAGCCGGCCAGCATGATGATGGGGTGGGCCCGCAGCGCATGCCAGACCCCCGCCAGCCCGACCCGGGCGCTGTGGGCGTCGGCCGCCCGTGGCAGCGCGGGGATCAGCAGGCTCCAGCCCAGGCCCAGCAACAGGAAGCCGATCACCCAGCCCATGGCCAGCGGGCTTTCGGTGCCCAGCCAGGCCAGCAGCGCCGGGCCGATCACGAAGGTGAAGCCCACCAGCGTCTCGAAGATGCCCACATACCGCCCGCGCTGTCCGTTGGGCGAGAACTCGGCAATCAGCGCCTCGGCCAGCACCCAGCGCAGCCCGGCCGCACCGCCCGACAGCACCTTGAGTGCAAACCACAGCCACAGCGCGTCGCTGAGCCAGAAGCCGACAGCGGCCAGCACCGGCAGCACAGCGGCCAGCCACAGCGTCTGGCGCCGGCCCAGGCGTTGCGTGACGGCCGAGGCAAACGGCGTCATCAGAAACATGCCCAGGTAGCCGCTGGCAGCAAACAGCCCGGCCACCGAGGTCGGCACGCCATCGGCCTTGAGCTGGAACAGCAGCAGCGGCATCAGCATGAAATAGCCGATCAGTTCCAGGAATGTGGAGCCGAAGATGCTGACCAGGCCCCGCCTGGCCCTGGGGTGGTGGCTCATGGCCGGCGCGCCCGCAGGATGGCGGCCGCCGCCTCGGCAAAGCCGGCGCCCCGTTCGGCGGCGGTCACGTAGCGGGGCCGGTGGGCCAGGGTGTGGGCCACCGACCGGATGTTGGCCACGCCGATGCCGTGCGCAAAGTGCTGGAACATCAGCTGGTCGTTGGCCGAATCGCCCACATAGGCCCAGCGATGCCGTTCGGCGTCGAGGTCGCGGGCCAGCAGCTGGCGCACGATCCAGCGGGCGCCTTCGAGCTTGTTGTGGTCGCCGTACCAGCCATTGATGTGGATGCTGCTGACCGTGGCGTTCATGCCTTCGGCCTGCATGATGCGCACCACCTGCGCGATACGGTCCGGCGGCAGGTGGCTAAACTCGCTGTGGTCGATGGCGATGTCGGTTTCCCGGCCGGCAGAGTCCTCGGCCTGTCTGGCGCCCGGCACCTCGCGCAGGATGCGCCGGGCCACCGCCTGCATGCGGACCCGGTTCCGTTGCCGGACGGATTCGGGTTGCTGATATATTTTTGATAGCAAACTATCCAGTCTGGACGGGGACTGGACACTGTTTTCGGCAGGAACAAAAGCGGCCGATCCGTTCTCGGCCACCAGGGCATGCACCGGCCAGCTGCCGGCCAGGGGTTCGCACCAGCCGATGGGCCGGCCCGTGATCGCGATCACCTGCAGGCCGGCCGCCCGCAGCGCAGCCAGCGCCTGCAGGGCGTCGGGCGTGATGGCGCCATCGGTCGTCAGGGTGTCGTCGATGTCGGTGAACACCCCCAGCAGCTCGCGTCGCTCGGCCATGGGCCAGTCTCCCAGCGGGATCATCTCCGCCCGGTCGGACCCGCCCGGGCCCTGTGC
>VERU01000376.1 GCA_018882485.1 Rhodoferax sp.
GTGCTGTGCGTGGACAAGACCGGCACCCTGACGGAAAACCGTATGCAGCTGCGTCGGCTGGCCACCGCCACCGCCGAGATTCGGGTCGACGCCGGCCAGGCCCTGCCGGAGGCGGTGCACCCGCTGCTCGAATTTGGGCTGCTGGCCTCACGGCGGGCGGGGCTGGACCCCATGGACCGTGCGCTGTTCCAGTTGGGCGACGGTGCACTGGCCGACAGTGCCCACCTGCACCCGGACTGGCTGCTGGAGCGGGAGTACCCGCTCACCCCGGACCTGCTGGCCATGTCGCAGGCCTGGATGGGCGACGACGGGTGCCGTTACATGGCCGCCAAGGGTGCGCCCGAGGCGGTGTTTGACCTGTGCCATCTGCCAACGCCCGAGGCCGCTGCCTGGCAGCAGCGGGTGCGCGATCTGGCCGAACAAGGGCTGCGGGTGCTGGCGGTGGCACGGGGGCAGAGCATGGGCCCCAGCGCGCCCGAGCATCAGCACGATCCCGATTTCGAACTGCTGGGCCTGCTCGGTTTCGAAGACCCGCTGCGCCCCAGCGTGCCGGCCGCCGTGGCCCAGGCCCACCAGGCCGGCATGGCGGTGGTCATGATCACCGGGGACCATGCCGCTACCGCCCTGGCCATCGCCCGCCAGGCGGGCCTGCAGGTGGAAGCCGGCGTGCTGACCGGGGCCGACATGGCCCAAATGGACGACACCGCCCTGGCTCAGGCCGTGCGCTCGGTCCGTGTCTTTGCCCGCGTCATGCCCGAGCAGAAGCTGCGGCTGGTCGAGGCCCTGGCCCGCAACGGCGAAACCGTGGCCATGACGGGCGATGGCGTGAACGATGCCCCGGCCCTGAAGGCCGCGCACATCGGCATCGCCATGGGCCGGCGCGGCACCGATGTGGCGCGTGAGGCCGCCGGTCTGGTGCTGCTGGACGAGGATTTCGGCCGCATCGTGGGTGGCGTGCGCCGTGGCCGGCGGATTGCCGACAACCTGCGCAAGGTGATGACCTACATCACCGCCATCCACGTGCCCATTGCGGGGCTGGCCCTGCTGCCCGTGCTGTTCGGACTGCCCCCGCTGCTGCTGCCGGCCCATGTGGTGCTGACCGAAATGGTGATCGACCCCGTGTGTTCCCTCGCCTTCGAGGGCGCCCCCGAAGACCCCCGTGTGATGCAGCGCCCGCCGCGCCGCCGGCAGGACGGCATCGTTGGCTGGCCCATGGTGTGGCAGGGCCTGCTGCAGGGTGGGTGTCTGCTGGCCGCCACACTGGCCATCTACCTGCTCAGCCTGCGCTCGGACCTGGGCGCCGATGCCGCCCGCACCCTGGCCGTGGTGGGCTTGACGGTCGGTAACCTGATGCTGGTGGCTGTCAACGTGATCCAGGGCCTGGGCTGGCGCGCCCTGTTTGCCGGGGGCGCTCGGGCCTTCTGGTGGGTGGCGGCCGCCGCCGCCCTGGTGCTGGGGCTGGCGCTGGCCCTGCCACCGGCCCGGGCCCTGCTGCACTTTGCGCTGCCAGCCCCGGTGCTGCTGCTCCCGACCCTGCTGGCGGTTGCGCTGGCGGTGGCGGTGGGCGCCCTGTTGGGCCGGGCGGTGGGGGTACAGCCTCAGCGGCTGCTGCGGTAGGGCTCGTCTTCGGGTACGAAATGGGCCTCCTGCAGCGCTTCGGCCACCCAGCGCTGCACGGAGGCCAGACCCTCGATGCGCCCCAGATACCCCCGTGCCGTGGACGACAGCGGGAGCCGGTAGGTGCGCAGCCGCATGCAGACCGGCGCATAGAAGGCATCCGCCGCACTGAAGGCGCCGAACAGGAAGGGCCCGCCGCTGCGCTGCAGCGCGTCGCTCCACAAGCCTTCCAGGCGGGCCATGTCGCGCCGTACGCCGGGCTGCTCGGCCCAGATGCGCTCGCCCAGTTCGGGCAGGCTGGCCTCGATGTTCAGGCCGCAGTGGCTGCGCAGGGCCTAAAAGCCGCTGTGCATCTCGGCGCACACGCTGCGTGCGCGGGCCCGGTCCCGGGCCGAGGCCGGCCACACACCGGCCTGCGGAAAACGCTCGTGCAGGGTCTCGGTGATGGCCAGGGTGTCCCACACGGCCAGATCCTGGTCCACCAGCACCGGCACCTTGCCGGCCGGGCTGATCCGCTGCACCGCCTGGTAGAAACCGGAATCTTCCGAAAAGTCGAAGGGCAGCATCACCTCCTCGAAGGGCAGGCCCAGCTCGGTCATGAGCACCCAGGGCCGCATCGACCAGGACGAATAGTTCTTGTTGCCGATGTAGAGCTGCATGGCCGATCGAGGAGGTGGAGGTTGCGTCTGGGTCACTCTAGCACGTGGCGGGCGGCGGCCCGCCTGCGGGGCACCCGGGCCCCGTCACACCGTCTCCAGCGGCAAGGCCGTGCTGCACTTGATCTGCTCCATGGAAAACGCCGACGACACACCGGCGAGCTGCGCCGTGCGGATGAGGCGCTTGTAGAAGCGGTCGTAGCCCGCGATGTCGGAGGTGACCACCTTGAGCAGGTAGTCCACATCACCGCTCATGCGGTGAAATTCCAGCACCTCCGGCATCGCGGTCACGGCGGCGGCAAACTGGCTCAGCCATTTTTCGTCGTGCGAAGCGGTACGCACGCTCACGAACACCGTCACCGGCAGGCCGACCAGCGCCCGGTTGACGATGGCCACCCGACGTTCGATGAAGCCATCGGCCTCCAGCCGGCTTACCCGCTTCCAGCAGGGCGTGGCCGACAGGCCGACCTGCTCGCCGAGCGCGGCCACCGACAGCGAAGCGTCGCGCTGCAGCGCCGCCAGAATGGCAAGGTCGATGCGATCAAGTGGTTTCATGCCAAAAATCATTGTTTTGAAATATGAATATTCTCCATATTCTCTAAACAGCAGGATTATTGAAACGATTTTTCCCGGATGGATGCGTAAGCTACGGCGCTTCTCACGGCCGGAGCCCTGCATGACCCCCGAACGCGACACCCTGTACCTGGACGCCAACGCCACCACCCCCGTGCTGCCGGCCGCCCTGGCCGCCATGCACCAGGCGGCAGCACAGCTGTATGGCAACCCGAGCAGCACGCACGCCACGGGTCTGAGGGCCCGCCGCCTGCTGGACGGGGTGCGCCAGACCGCAGCGCGACTGCTCGACAGCGGCGACGGCCGGCTGGTGTTCGTCAGCGGCGCGACCGAAGCCATCCAGACCGCCGTCCTCTCGGCCCTGTGCGACCTGCGCGCGCGCCGCGACGCCGGCCAGGCCCTGCCGCCGCTGCTGGTGGTGGGTGCCACCGAACACAAGGCCGTGCCCCAGAGCCTGGCGCACTGGAACGCCCTGCTGGGCCTGAACCTGCAGATCGTAGAACTGCCGGTCAACCCCCAGGGCCTGCACGACCTGGAATGCCTGCGGGCCCTGGCGCCGCAGACCGCCCTGCTGTGC
>VERU01000377.1 GCA_018882485.1 Rhodoferax sp.
GGACCGAGGCCATGGCCCTGGGCCCGCAGGGCAGCCTGCCCAACGAGGCCGCCCAGGAGCGGGCCATGAACGAGGCGACAGCCTTCGCCATCCGCATCGATGTGGCCGAGGAGCTGGGCCGGCTCGGCGCCCACCTCGACGAAATCGACAGCCTGATCCGCAAAGGCGGTGAAATTGGGAAGCGGCTCGACTTCCTGATCCAGGAGCTGCACCGGGAAGCCAACACGCTAGGCGCCAAATCCGCGACCCTGGAACTCAGCCGCATCTCGGTGGACATGAAAGTCCTGATCGAGCAAATGCGCGAGCAGGTGCAGAACATCGAATGACCCCGCCCATGGACTATCCCGGCAACCTCTTCATCGTGGCGGCGCCCAGCGGCGCCGGCAAGTCCAGTCTGGTCAAGGCCCTGCTGGAGCTCGACTCCCATGTGCGGCCTTCCGTCTCGCACACCACCCGGCCGCCCCGGGGCCAGGAAAAGCACGGTCGCGAGTATTTCTTTGTGTCCGAGCCGGATTTCGAGGCCATGGTGCAGGCCGACGCCTTCGTGGAGTGGGCCCATGTGCACAAACACCGGTACGGGACCAGCAAGAAGGCCATCGAAGAACGGATGGGCCAGGGCGCCGATGTGGTGCTCGAGATCGACTACCAGGGCGCGCTGCAAATCAAAAAAGTCTTTGCCAACGCAATCAGCATCTTCATCCTGCCACCCAGTTGGGAGGAACTGCGCGCTCGGCTGGAGCGCCGCGGCGAGGACAAACCCGATGTGATCGAACTGCGCCTGCGAAATGCCGCCGTGGAGGTGGCGCAGGCCCAGCAATTCGACTTCGTTATAATTAATGAGTTATTTGAACGCGCGTTGTTCGACCTGAAAGCGATTGTTCATGCCCAGCGGCTCAAGTTTTCGGCGCAGCTGAGGCAGCGACCCGAAACCTTCCGCGCCCTGCACATCATCTGACCCTGTCCCCAGGGTCGTACTGGAGTACCCCATGGCCCGTATCACCGTCGAAGACTGCCTGGAGCAGATCCCCAACCGCTTCCAGCTGGTGCTGGCCGCCACCTACCGCGCCCGCATGCTCAGCCAGGGCCACACCCCCAAGGTCGAGAGCAAGAACAAGCCGGGCGTCACGGCACTTCGCGAAATCGCCGCCGGCAAGATCGGCATCGAAATGCTCAAGAAAGTGCCCGTCTGAGCCATCACCCCAAGGCCCGGCCCAGGCACCACAAGGCACCGCTCGCGGTGCCTTTTTGCTGGCTGCGCTCCGCGCGCTGCACCGCGCTATATTTGAGGGGTGACGCCCCCCGCTCCCGCCCTCAAGGCTCGCCCGGCCCCGCCTGCCAGGCCAGGTGACACGTCGCCAGCGGCAGCCAACGCGGTCGCGGCCAGTTTTGCCGGTCTGGTCGATCGGCTGGATTACCTGGGGCCAACCGATCTGGAGCAGGTGCGCCAGGCGTACCGGTTTGCCGACGAGGCCCATCTGGGGCAGTTGCGCAACAGCGGCGAACCCTACATCACGCACCCCATCGCCGTGGCGTTGCAGTGCGCCGAATGGAAGCTCGACGCCCAGGCGCTGATGGCGGCCCTGCTGCACGACGCCATCGAAGACTGCGGCATCAGCAAGCCGGACCTCATCGAGCGTTTCGGCTCGCCGGTGGCCGAACTGGTGGACGGACTCACCAAGCTCGACAAGCTGCAGTTCAACACGCGGGAAGAAAACCAGGCCGAGTCGTTCCGCAAGATGCTGCTCGCCATGGCGCGCGATGTGCGTGTCATCCTCATCAAGCTGGCCGACCGCAGCCACAACATGCGTACGCTGTCGGACACCCCTCGCGAGAAATGGCGCCGCATCGCCTCCGAGACACTGGAGATCTACGCGCCCATCGCACACCGCCTGGGGCTGAACCAGACCTACCGCGAACTGCAGAACCTGGCGTTCCGCCACCTGCGGCCCTGGCGCTATGCCGTGCTGGAAAAGGCCGTGACCCGCGCCCGCAACCGCCGCCGTGACTTGCTCCAGAAGGTGCAACGCGAAGTCGAGGCGGCCTTTGCCGCCAGCCACATGACGATCCGCCTGTCGGGGCGGGAAAAATCCCTGTATTCCATCTACCGCAAGATGGACAGCAAGCACCTCAGCTTCGCCCAGGTCAGCGACATCTACGGGTTTCGCATTCTGGTGCCCACCGTGATCGACTGCTACACCGCGCTTGGCGTGCTTCACCAGCTGTACAAGCCCGTGCCCGGACGGTTCAAGGACCACATCGCGATCAGCAAGGTCAACGGGTACCAGTCGCTGCACACCACCCTGGTCGGGCCATCAGGCGTCAGCGTCGAGTTCCAGGTTCGCACCGACACCATGAACCTGGTCGCAGAGTCCGGCGTCGCCGCGCACTGGCTCTACAAGGCAAGCGGCAACGAACCGGCCGAGCGCACCGAAGGACTGGATTCGCAGTGGCTGCAATCCCTGCTGGACATCCAGGACGAAAACCGTGACGCGGCCGAATTTTGGGATCATGTCAAAGTGGATCTGTTTCCCGACGCGGTCTACGTCTTCACACCCAAGAGCCAGATCATGGCCTTGCCACGGAGTGCGACCCTGGTCGACTTCGCCTACGCCATCCACAGCAGCGTGGGCGACCACACTGTGGCTGGGCGCGTGAACGGCGAACAGGTACCGCTGCGGACCGAACTGAAGAACGGCGATGTGGTGGCGGTGGAAACCGATCCGGCATCCACGCCCAACCCGGCCTGGCTCAACTTCGTGCGCACCGCACGGGCCCGGTCCAAGATCCGGCACCACCTCAAGACGCTGGCCCACGCCGAATCGCAGAGCCTGGGTGAGCGCATGCTGGCGCAGGCGCTGCGGGCCGAAGGCATCGACAAGATACCCGACAGCACGCCCGAGAACAGTGCGCTATGGGACAAGCTGCTGCGTTTCAGCGGCAACCGCTCACGCGCCGAATTGCTGACCGACATCGGTCTGGGCAAGCGCATCGCGGGCATCGTGGCCAAACGCTTCCTGACCCTGCTGACAGCCACCGGCGAGAGACCCGACGCGCTGCTGCTCACCCGCGAGCGCTTCGCGGGCGGCGACACGGGGGCCCAGGGCCGGGTGACCCTCGACGGCAGCGAGAACGCCCTCATCCGTTTTTCCAGCTGCTGCCTGCCCGTGCCGGGCGACCCCATCGTCGGCTACCTGGGGCGCGGCGAGGGCCTCATGGTGCACGCCGAAGAATGCCTGACGGCGCGCAAGCTGCACAGCCGCGACCGCGAACGCTTCATCGGCGTGGACTGGTCCGACGAGCCGGTGCGGACTTTTGAAACCGGCCTGCTGGTCACGGCCGCCAACGGCAAGGGAGTGCTCGCGCGCATCGCCGCCTCCCTGGCCCGCGCTGAAGTCGACATCACCTACATCGAC
>VERU01000378.1 GCA_018882485.1 Rhodoferax sp.
CTGCTCTACCGACTGAGCTACCGGGCCAGAGCAGGGCAGTATAGCAGCAGCGGCCAGCGAGTCCGGCGCGGACTCAGGCCGGTCCGCGCTTGCCCTTGGTCAGGTCGACGCCGAGCTGCTTGAGCTTGCGGTAGAGGTGGGTGCGTTCAAGGCCGGTCTTCTCGGCAACGCGGGTCATGGAGCCGCTTTCGCGCATCAGGTGGTACTCGAAATAGGCTTTTTCGAATTCGTCACGGGCCTCGCGCAGGGGCTTGTCCAGGCCGAACATCTGCTGCGGCTGCGGTGGCAGCGGAATGGAAGCGGCCAGGACCTGTCCGGCAGAAGTCAGGCGGTCGTCGGCAGTGGCCGGCAGCCCTGCAGGCGGAGCCAGGCCACCCGCACGGATGGGCGCGGTGCGGGCCAGCCCCTGCTCCACGGCCTTCAGCAGCTTCTGCAGAGTGATCGGCTTTTCAAGGAAGGACATGGCGCCGATGCGCGTGGCCTCGACGGCGGTGTCGATGGTGGCGTGGCCGCTCATCATGATGACCGGCATGGTGAGCAGGCCGGCAGCCGACCATTCCTTGAGCAGGGTGACACCGTCGGTGTCGGGCATCCAGATGTCCAGCAGCACCAGATCGGGGCGTTCGCGCTGCCGGGCGGCGCGGGCCTGCGCAGCGTTCTCGGCAACTTCCACCTGGTGACCTTCGTCGTTGAGGATCTCCAACAACAGATCGCGGATGCCGAGCTCGTCGTCCACCACCAGTATGTTTGCCATGATTCAGCGCGTTCCTCGGGGAGTGCCCGCGCCGTCCGGCGCCACCGGACCCACAGGGCTTGCTGCGAATGATAGCGACACTTGCGCGCCGGTGACGCCGTCGGCCAGCGTCCGGTTGACGATATCGACCCGGGTGCGATGCTCGTCGGCGATTTTCTTGACCACCGCCAGGCCGAGCCCGGTGCCCCTGGACTTGGTGGTGACGTAGGGCTCGAAGGCCCGCTTGAGGATGGCATCGGGGAATCCACCCCCGGCATCAAGCACGCTGAGGCGGACCCGTCCCGCATCGGCCAGCCATTGCGTGCGCACCCGCACCACCCGCTGTTCGCCAGCGGCCGGACCCGCCGTCTCGGTCGCGTCCAGGGCGTTCTGGACGAGGTTGTGCAGCACCTGCCGCAGTTGCTGGGCATCACCCCAGATAGGCTGACAGTCGGGATCCAGCTGGGCGCGCACGGGTGTGGCGCCGGGCTCCGCCGCGTACAGGTGCAGCACATCGTTCACCAGGGCGTTGAGGTCCACGGGCTTGAGTTCCGCGGCCGGCAGCCGGGCGTAATCGCGGAATTCGTTGACCAGGCGCTTCATGGCGTCCACCTGGTCGACGATGGTCTTGACGGAGCGGACCAGCAGGGCCTGATCCGGCGGATCGAGTTTGCCCTGGAGCTTGAGTTCGAGCCGTTCCGCCGAGAGCTGGATGGGGGTGAGCGGGTTCTTGATCTCGTGGGCGAGGCGTCGCGCCACTTCGCCCCAGGCCTGCGCCCGCTGGGCCGACACGATCTCCGAGATGTCGTCGAACACCAGCAGGCGGGCGGCCCCGGGCAGTTGCGCCCCACGGGCCACTAGCGTGACGGTGTCGTTGCTGGCGCGCACGCTGGAGGCAGCGGGTTCGCCCAGCTCGAAGGAGTGCTGCCAGTGGTCCAGCCCATGCTCCTGCTGGCTGCCCAGGAAGACATCGAACTGCGCCTGCACGGCTTGGGCGAAGGCCGAAAGGGGCTCGATATCCACCAGCCGCTGTCCGTGCCGAGCGGCCAGGGGAACCCGCAGGATGCGGGTGGCGCCCGGGTTGGCCGAGAGAATGCGCCCTTGCGCATCGAGCACCATCACACCGGCCGTCAGGTTGTCCAGGATGGTCTGCAGGTTGGCACGGGCGGCATCGACCTGTTCCATGCTGGCCTCCACCGCCTGCCGGGCGTCGGCCAGCTGCTGTGTCATCTGGGCGAAGGCGCGGGTCAGGCCGTCGAGTTCGTCGCGGCCCTGCAGGCTGGCCTTGGGCCTGAGGTCGCCGGCGGCCACCTGCCGGACGCCATCGGCCAGCAGCAGCAGCGGGCGGGCGATCTGGTTGCCCAACAAGAGCGCGAGCAGGACGGCACCGAAGACGGCCAGGAACAGCGCCAGGGTGAGGGTGCCGATGTACATTCGCTTGAGCCCTTCGCGCGCCAGGGCCCGCTCCTGATACTCCCGGTTGGCCTCGGTGACAGCCAGCGCATTGGCCACCAGCGTCGGCGGTATGCGCTGGGTGGCGAGCAGAAACCTCGGCTCGGCCAGCAGGCCGACGCGAACGGCGGATACCGCGACCAGCGCCTTGAACCGGGCTTCGCTGGCCGGGCCTTCCTCCAGTCCTTCGGTCCAGCTGGTGATGCGCTGCGAACGGGCCCGGCGCATCTGCTGCGCACTCGGACGCTCGGGGCTGATCTGGTAGCGGGACTGCCCGGCCGCAGCCACGAGCTGCCCACTGCTGCTCCAGAGCAGCAGTTCCCCGGCTCCGATCTGCTCGCGGGCACGCTCCAGGCTCAGGGCCAGGCCCACTTCGGGCAGTTCTGCAATCTGCGCCGCAACCACCGCGGTCTTGTTGCCGAGCTCGGCCGAGAGGGTTTCCAGGGTCACGCGGCCGAGATTCAGTCCGGCGTCCAGGGCACCTTCGACCTTGACGTCGAACCAGGTCTCGATGGACCGGGCGACGAACTGGTAGGAGACGACGTAGATCAAGACGCCAGGGGCGAAACCAGCCAATGCGAAGACGGCCGCGAGCTTGACCAGCAGGCGGCTGCCGAAGCGACCCTGTCGCAACCGGACCCACAGACGCCAGACAACCCACAGAATGATGGCCAGCAGCAGACCGGCCACCGCCACGTTGATGACGAACAGGCTGGCGTAGTTCTGCTCGTAGAGCGCCCGGTTGGTGGTGGCCTGCGTGAGCAGGAACAGCAGAACCAGCCCGAGGGCGACCATGACCGCCAGCACCACCCCGATGATCCAGCGCCAGTTGGGCCGCCCCGCGAACAGGCGGGCGCGAACCGGCGGGACGCGCGCCGGGTGCTCGCTCAACGCAACACCTCAGGGGGCAGGGGGCGGCTGATCGAGGCCGACAGGTCCCAGTCGGAGTCGCCCAGTGTGCCAATTTGCAGGGGCCGGGGTAGCTGCGATACATCCAGGCGGAACCGCAATTCGAGCACATGCCGCTGGCTGGCATCGATGTCGGCGGGCTCGGCCACCGGCCAGCGCACGACGCGCTGCACGGCCGCCAGCGCATCGGCCAGCGTGTCATGTCCCTGCATCAGGGACACGCCGGCTCCACCCGCAGCCGTCCCATGGAGCACCTGGGTGCGCCAACGGCGGGTCAGCGGCTGGAACGATAGC
>VERU01000379.1 GCA_018882485.1 Rhodoferax sp.
GTGCAGGGAGGGATGGCCGCGTTGCCTGTGGCGCTGACTCGCCTGTGCCAGCGAGCCGGTGTCCGTTTCCGGTACCAGTCCGTCTGCCGTCGCATCCTGGTCCGAGGAGGGCGGGTGGCCGGCGTTGACCTGGGGGAAGGGGAACAGATTCCCGCTGATGAGGTGATTTTCAACGGCGATGCCGCAGCCCTCCGGCAGGGTTTGCTGGGCCCGGAGGCGGTTTCGGCTCTACCGAAACGCCGGCCGATGCGTTCGCTGTCAGCAGTTACTTGGTCGATGCGAGGTCGGACCCAGGGAGTGCAACTGGATCGCCACAACATCTTTTTCGGGAACCGGTACGCCAGCGAGTTCGAGGATATCTTTGAGCGCGGCAGGTTGCCTGCCGAGCCCACCGTTTACGTCTGTGCACAGGATCGAGGTGTATCCGATCCCATTGCGGACCGAGAGCGGCTGTTCTGTCTGATCAATGCTCCTGCCATCGGCGACGGAGCCCCCTTCTCCGCAATGGAACTGGATCGGAGCCGGGATCGGTGCTTTGATTTTCTGAGGGCCTGTGGGTTGTCGCTGGAATCGGAATCGGAGCGCATCGTATGTACCTCGCCTCATCAGTTTCACCTCCGCTATCCGGGAACCGGCGGGGCGCTCTATGGCCAAGCGACCCACGGATGGATGAGCATATTTTCTCGGCCGGGATCGACCACGCGGCTCCCGGGTCTTTACCTGGCGGGGGGGAGCGTACATCCGGGGCCCGGGGTGCCCATGGCGGCACTGTCGGGGCGTCTGGCGGCCGAGGCCCTGATGGCGAACCGCGGTTCGACCAGTTCGTCCCGCCGGGTGGCTATCTCTGGTGGTATGTCGATGCAACCAGCGATGACGGGGCACACGGACTCACCATGATTGCATTTGTCGGCAGTGTGTTCTCACCCTATTACGCATGGGCTCGGGCCCGGGGTGTCGCCGACCCCGAAAACCACTGCGCACTCAACGTGGCCTTGTATGGCCGGTCAGCCAGGCGCTGGGCCATGACCGAGCGCGGGGCACGGCACTGTGCCAGACAGGCCGATCGCCTGGTCATCGGACCTAGCCACTTGCGCTGGGACGGGGCCACCTTGACAGCCGATGTGGATGAGCGATGCGTGCCCGTGCCGCGCCGCATCCGAGGACGCATTCGTCTGACGCCGGATCGCCTGTTTCCATACAGCACCGCGATTGACACCCGGGGTGTGCATCGATGGGGTCCGATTGCGCCATCCGCCCGCATATCGGTTCAACTGTCCGAGCCGGGCCTGAATTGGACCGGCTCGGCGTACTTGGATTCGAACGAAGGCGACGAACCGGTGGACCGGGCTTTTACCCAGTGGGACTGGTCGCGCAGCCAACTCGCGCAGGGCGACACAGCCGTCCTGTACGACCTTCAGTATCCCAACGGCAGCGAACGGGTGCTGGCATTGCGGTTCATGTCCAACGGATCGGTTGAACCCTTCGAGCCGCCACCTCGAACTGAATTGCCAAGGACAGCATGGTGGCTCACACGCCGCATGCGCAGTTCTTCGCCGGTATCGGTGATCGACCAGCTCGAGGACACCCCATTTTATCAGCGAGCCATTGTGGGCAGCGAATTGCTGGGCCAGCGGGCGACCAGCTTTCATGAGTCGCTGTCGGTACCTCGGCTGGTTTCCCCGGTGGTTCGAGCCATGTTGCCGTGGCGCATGCCGCGCAGGTCCTGATGACTTCTTCCGAGCCATGAACCACCGCATCGGGTTTTTGAGGTTGTCTGCCCCTGAGGAACAGACCCAATTCGGCCTTCGGTCCATGAAGGATCCCAGGCCCATCTTATTCGCGGCCAGTCCGGCCACGAATGCCCCTCGTGCGGGCTTCGCACGTTGTTGACTTCTTGCAAGGAGAACAACCCATGTCTGACAAAGACAAAGTCTGGCCGACGGGTTTGACCGAGGCCGAGTCGGAAGAGATCCACAGGCATCTCATCCAGGGCACGCAGATATTCGGCATGATCGCCGCGTTCGCCCATCTGCTGGCCTACATTTATTCACCCTGGCTCAAGTGAGGTGACACCATGATCTACGGAAAACTGTGGTGCGTAGTCAAGCCGTCGGTGGGTATTCCCCTCTTCATCGCGGCGGTCGCGGTGTCGTCGTTCTCGGTGCACCTGGCCCTGGCGACGAACACCACCTGGGTGAAAGCCTTTCTGAACGGTGGCGCCGGTAAGGCGGTGGCCACCGCCAGTGCGGCCGCGGCGCCGGAAGCGGCTGTGGTCAAAAAATAGCGCCGTAATGGGAGCAAGCGACCGGAGCCGCGAGGTTCCGGTCCTTTTCCAATGAGCAGACTGAGTCAGAAACTGGTGGGTGCATGGTCCACGTTGGGCCCGCGCTTTCTTCCGTTTGCCGATGTGGCCACGGCGGACCTTCCGTTGTCGCGTTTGCTGCGTCTCTCGCTCATTCAGGTGTCCGTCGGCATGGCCATCGTCTTGCTCATCGGAACCCTGAATCGGGTGATGATTGTCGAACTGAAGGTTCCCACCACGCTGGTCGCGTTGATGATCGGCATGCCTCTTCTGGTTGCGCCATTGCGGGCCTTGATCGGATTTCGGTCGGACCGCCATCGCTCCGCCCTGGGGTGGCGCCGTGTTCCGTATATCTGGATGGGAACCCTGTTGCAGTTCGGGGGGTTCTCGATCATGCCATTTGCCCTGCTGGTCCTGGCTGGAGCCGGCCAGTCGGCCCAAGCCCCAGCGTGGGTGGGGCATCTGTCGGCAGCCGTCGCATTCTTGCTGGTCGGCGCAGGACTGCACACCACCCAGACGGTGGGTCTGGCATTGGCCACCGATTTGGCCGCTCCAGAGTCCAGACCTCGGGTCGTGGGGTTGATGGGCGTGATGTTGCTGGTCGGGATGATTTTCAGTGCTTTTTTCTTCGGCGGGATGCTGACCGACTACAGCCCTGGACGTCTGATCCAGGTCATCCAGGCCGCTGCCATCACCACGCTGTGTCTCAATGTCCTGGCGCTTTGGAAGCAGGAGACCCGTCGACCAGCCGGATTGCCGGGTCGCCATGACCATCTTCGATTTTCGGAAGCCTGGTCGGCATTCCGGCAAGGCGGACATGCCACCCGGCTGGCGCCAGGAGCTTCTCCGCAACGGGTACGCGGTCGCATCGGTGGAGTACGTCAAGACCACGCTGAAGGTTCCATCGCAGGGTGCCTATGAACCATGGGGGGCGGTTGACGGCCTGACGAAAGGGACCAACGGCTACGCGCGCTATCCGAGTTTCGTCTGCGACGTGAAGCTCGCCGCAGTTCGACTCGCCGCCCGATACGCGCAAAGCAAGTTCGACGCGAAACTCAACAGCACCGGCTTCGGGTT
>VERU01000380.1 GCA_018882485.1 Rhodoferax sp.
GCCACGATCACGTCGCCCGGCGTGACCAGCATGCCGGCGCAGACCACGGGGATGTTCACCGAGCCCAGGGTGGCCTTGATGGTGCCCTTGCTGGAAATGGCCCGGCTCCAGACCGGAAAATTCATGCGGGCGAGCTCCTTCACGTCCCTCACGCCGGCATCGATCACCAGGGCGCGGGCGCCACGCGCCTGGAAGCTGGTGGCCAGCAGATCGCCAAAGTAGCCGTCGGTGCACTCGGCGGTGATCGCGGCGACCACGATGTCACCCGGCTGAATCTGCTCGGCCACCACATGCATCATCCAGTTGTCCCCGGGGTGCAAGAGCACCGTCACCGCGGTGCCGGACACCTGGGCCCCCGCGTAGATCGGGCGCATGTAGGGCTTGAGCAGGCCGACGCGGCCCATGGCCTCGTGCACGGTGGCCGAACCCAGCGCCGCCAGCGCATCGGTGGTGGCGCGATCGGCGCGCTGGATGTTGCGGTACACAACGCCTAGTTCGTACATGATCAGGGTCTCCTTGGTGTGTCAGCGCGGGTCCGGCGCTGGCTCAGCGGCCGCGCGCACTCAGGGCGGCATCCAGACGCGGAAACACGCGACGAGCGTTGCCTTCATAGATCTTGTGGCGGTCATCGCCCACCACGATGGTCGAGGCCTCGATGTAGCGCCTGGTGTCGTCAAAGTAGTGGCCGGTCTCGGGATCAAGGCCGCGCACCGCGCCAATCATCTCGCTGGCGAACAGGATGTTGTCCACCGGGATCACCCGGGTCAGCAGGTCGATGCCGGGCTGGTGGTAGACGCAGGTGTCGAAAAAGAGGTTGTTGAGCAGGTGATCCTTCAGCAGAGGTTTCTTCAGCTCCTGCGCCAGCCCGCGGAAACGCCCCCAGTGATAGGGCACGGCTCCGCCCCCGTGGGGGATGATGAACTTGAGGGTCGGGAAATCCTTGAACAGGTCGCTGGTCAGGCACTGCATGAAGGCGGTGGTGTCGGCGTTCAGGTAGTGCGCACCGGTGGTGTGGAAGCAGGCGTTGCAGCTGGTCGAGACATGGATCATGGCCGGGATGCCGAATTCCACCATCTTCTCGTACACCGGGTACCAATGCCGGTCGCTCAGCGGCGGCGAGGTCCAGTGGCCGCCAGAGGGGTCGGGATTGAGGTTGATGCCCACATTGCCATAGTCGCGCACGCAGCGCTCCAGCTCGGGGATGCAGGTGGCCGGGTCCACGCCCGGACTTTGCGGCAGCATGGCCGCCGGGATGAAATGGTCCGGAAACAGCTGGCTGACGCGGTAGCACAACTCGTTGCAGATGGCAGCCCAGGTGCTGGACACCTCGAAATCACCGATGTGGTGCGCCATGAAGCTGGCGCGCGGGCTGAAGATGGTCAGGTCGCTGCCACGCTCACGCATCAGGCGCAGCTGGTTGGTCTCGATGCTTTCGCGCAGTTCATCGTCGCTGATCACCAGCTCAGCCACCCGGGGCCGGTTGGCCGGGTCGTTGATGGCGGCAATCTGCCGGTTGCGCCAGGTCTCCAGCGCCTTGGGGGCGGTGGTGTAGTGGCCGTGGCAGTCGATGATCAGGGGCTTTTTGCTCACAGGGGTCTCCTGGGGTCGGGGCAAGACAAATTTCAGGCGGGCGGGCCAGCCCACACCGCCGAGGGGATCATGACCTCGCCGCGCATGATCAGGCGGGCCGTGCGCAGCAAGGCGGCGCGGGTCACGTTCTGGGGGTTGGACGGATCCAGCCCCAGCGCCACGCTGAATTCGCCGGTGGGGTGTTCCACCGACACGCGGGGCTCGCTGCCCCCATCCATCACCGCCACGCCCTCGCACACCGTGCCCTGCAGCACGCAGGCCGTGCCCACCGTGACGGCCGCCAGCACACCGATGGCGTCGTGGCACACATGGGGAATGAAGCTGCGGGTGCACAGACTGCCGCCACTGCGGGGCGGGGCAATCAGTGTCATCTTGGGGTAGTTCTTGGCGCTCACATCACCCAGGCCCATCAGGTGCCCGGTCTGGATCCGCAGGGCCTCGATGCGCTGCTTGAGGGCGGTGTCGGCATTGAGCTCGACGACGGTCTCATAGCCGGTGCAGCCCACATCGGCGGCCCGGAACATCACCAGCGGCATGCCGTTGTCGATGCAGGTGACCGGCAGCGTGAAGGGCGCCAAGCCCTCTCCCGTCACCGTCACCTCATCGCGAACCCGGCCAGTGGGCAACAGGCCGGCGCAGACCGAGCCGGCGGTGTCCAGAAAGTTGATGGTGATGGGGGCCGAGGTGCCGGGCACGCCGTCAATGCGCGCGTCACCCTCGTAGCGCACGCGCCGGCCCAGCGGCGTCATGGGGGTCTGCACCGTCACATCGCACTGCATGTCGGTGTTGAGCGTGAGCACCCGCACCGTGCTGGTGTCGCCCTGGGCCTCAATCAGGCCACGCTCCAGCGCAAACGGCACCACCGCGGCCAGCATGTTGCCGCAGTTCGGGCTGGTGTCCACCGTGTCCCGGTCGGGCTGCAGCTGGGCAAACAGGAAATCCAGCGCCACCCCGGGTGTGCGGCTGACGCTGACGATGCCGACCTTGCTGGTCAGCGGATGGGCGCCGCCCAGCCCGTCGATCTGGCGCCGGTCGGGCGAGCCCATCACGGCCAATAGCACCCGGTCGCGGGTGGGAATGTCGGCGGGCAGGTCAGAGGCCAGGAAAAACGGGCCGCGCGAGCTGCCGCCGCGCATGAACAGGCAGGGAATCGCGGTTTGCATGGCCCGATTGTCGCGGGCCCCGCCCTCGCCGCAAGAGGCCTGGATCGCCTATCAGCTATGCTATTTTGGAATAATTTGGTTATTGATATGTTCCGTTGAACAAAATGGATCTCAAGCAACTCCGCTACTTTGTGCGTGTGGCCGAACTGGGCAGCTTCACCCGGGCCGCCAGCGCGCTGGCAGTGGCACAACCGGTCCTGAGCCGGCAGATCCGTCTGCTGGAGGTGGAGCTCCGGCAGAACCTGCTGGTGCGCAACGGACGCGGGGCCGCGCCCACCGAGGCGGGCAAGGTGCTGCTGGCGCACGGACGGGGCATCCTGCACCAGGTGGAGCGGGCCCACGAGGACCTGGGACGGGTGCGCGGCGCCTTGGCCGGCCGGGTGGCCGTGGGACTGCCCACCAGCCTGGCCCGGGCCTTGACGGTGCCGCTGACGCGTCGTTTTCGGGAGACCCTGCCGCAGGCCAGCCTTTCCATCAGCGAAGGGCTGTCGGTGGCGATGCTGGAATCGCTGCTGAACGGCCGGCTGGACATCGCTGTGCTGTACAACGCCCAGCCCAGTGCCGGCATCGACATCGAACCGCTGCTGAGGGAAGATCTGGTGCTGGTCCAGGCGGGTGCATCC
>VERU01000381.1 GCA_018882485.1 Rhodoferax sp.
TAGAGGAAGCCCGTTTGGGCGCGCCGCGCCACGCCCGCCATCCAGCCCACCACCCGCCAGGATCCGTTCACCACGCCACCGTCGATCAGGCTTTGGTCACCGCCCCGCCACAAGGCCGTTCCCAGAGCCCGGGCGCCGCGGGCCAGGATGTTCTCGTTGATCCAGTCCATGTAGTACTTGTTCTCCAGCAGGGTGTGCAAGGGCTGAACGCGTGCCTGAATCGCTGCCGGCAGGGCGGGATTGACGAGGTACATGTACCAGGCCAGAACCACGCCCCCCAGAGCCAGCCAGAATGGTGGCGCGCTCAGTCCGTGCAAGGCCAGGGCCAGCGGACCATGGAATTCCTCACGAAGGACTTCGATGGCCTTGTGGATCTCCGAATTGACGTAGATCGCATCCTTGAAGAAATCACCGAACAGCATGGGCTGTATCGTGAAGTAGCCAATGACCACCGAGGGGATGGCCAGCAGGACCAGCGGCAGGGTGACCACCCAGGGTGACTCATGGGGCGCATGGTGTCCGTGTCCATGTCCAGCTCCGTGGTCGTCGTGGACGTCCTCCGTGTGCGCGTCGGGGTTCTGGTCGTAGCGCTCTGGCCCATGAAACACCAGAAAATACATCCGGAAGGAGTAGAAGGCCGTCACAAACACCCCCGCCAGGACCGCCAAGTAGGCGAACCCGGCGCCCGGCAACCGGCTGGCATGGACCGCCATGATGATTTCGTCCTTGGAATAGAAACCCGAGAACAGCGGCGTGCCGATCAGGGCCAGGGAGCCCAGCAGCGCGGTGATCCACGTCACAGGCATGTGGCGGCGCAGGCCCCCCATCCAGCGGATGTCCTGATTGTGGTGGACGCCCATGATGACGGAGCCGGCGGCAAGGAACAGCAGGGCCTTGAAAAAGGCATGCGTCATGAGGTGGAACACCGCCACCGAGTAGGCCGACGCACCCAGAGCCACCGTCATGTAACCCAGCTGCGAGAGCGTGGAATAGGCCACCACCCGCTTGATGTCGTTCTGGATGATGCCCAGAAAGCCCATGAACAGCGCTGTGATCCCGCCAATGACCATGACGAAGTTCAGCGCTGCGTCACTGAGCTCGAACAGGGGCGACATACGGGCCACCATGAAAATGCCGGCCGTCACCATGGTCGCCGCATGGATCAGCGCTGAAATCGGCGTCGGACCCTCCATCGAGTCGGGCAACCAGACGTGCAGGGGAAACTGCGCCGACTTGCCCATGGCACCGATGAACAGGCCGATACAGACCACCGTCACCAACATCCAGGAAGTGCCCGGCAGCGTCAGCTTGGTCAGATCCCCAGCTTTGCCGAACACCTCGGTGTAATTGAGCGTGCCGGTGTACGCGACGATCAGACCGATGCCCAGGATGAAGCCGAAATCCCCGACCCGGTTCACCAGGAAGGCCTTCATGTTGGCGAAGATGGCGCTGGGCTTGTTGAACCAGAAGCCGATCAGCAGGTAGGACACCAGGCCCACCGCTTCCCAGCCAAAGAACAGCTGCAGCAGGTTGTTGCTCATCACGAGCATCAGCATGGCAAAGGTGAACAGAGAGATGTAGGCGAAAAAGCGGTTGTAGCCCTCATCCTCCTGCATGTAGCCGATGGTGTAGATGTGCACCATCAGCGAAACAAAGGTCACCACGCACATCATCATGGCGGTCAGGCCATCCACCAGAAAGCCGACCTCCATCTTCAGCCCGCCGACCACCATCCAGGTGTAGATCGTTTCGTTGAACCGGGCGCCATCCACCGCCACGCTCTTGAGCGTGAGCGCAGACAAGACAAAGGCCACCAGCACGCCGAGGATGGTCAGGCTGTGCGCGGTACGCCGGCCGATCTGGTTGCCGGCGAAACGGGTACCGAACAGTCCGGCAAGCAGGGCACCTGCCAGGGGAGCCAGGGGAACTGCGAGCAGGGTCGAAGCGTTCAGGGTTGGACTCATGTGGCTTAACCCTTGAGCGTGTTGAGTTCGTCGACGTTGATGCTGGACTTGTTGCGGAACAGCAGCACCAGAATCGCCAACCCGATGGCCGACTCGGCAGCCGCAACCGTCAGGATGAAGAACACGAACACCTGCCCGTGCATGTCACCCAGATAGTGCGAGAAGGCCACGAAATTGGTATTCACGGCCAGCAGCATGAGCTCGATGGCCATCAACAGCACAATCAGGTTCTTGCGGTTGAGAAATATGCCGATCACGGACAAGGCGAACAGCATCGCCCCGACCGACAGGTAGTGTCCCAGTGTGAGGCTCATGCCTTGGTCTCCCCGTTGGCGGAGGATGGCGCAGCATCCGGTGCCGGTTGCGTGGCATCCAGTTGCACCACGGTCAGCCGGTCCCGGGCCCGCACCCGGACCTGGTCGGACGGACTGACAAACTTGCTGTCCTTGCGTTTGCGCAGCGTCAGCGCAATCGCCGCGATCATGGCCACCAGCAGTATGGCGGCCGCGATTTCCAGCGGATACACGTACTGGCTGTACAGCAGGCGTCCCAGCTCCCGGGTGTTGGATATCCCCGGGGCCGACTGCGCCATCGCCGATGCCTCGCTGACCCGAAAGCCGCCCATGAGCACCATCGCCATTTCAAGGGCGATCAGGACACCCACGAAAGCGGCCAGGGGGAAATGCTTCCAGAAACCGCTGCGCAGGGTGTCTCCAGCGATGTCCATCATCATCACGACGAACAGAAACAGCACCATCACCGCACCGACGTAGACAAGAACCAGCGTGATCGCCAGGAACTCGGCTTTCAGCAGCATCCACAACATGGCCGCCTGAAAAAACGACAGGACCAGGAAGAGCGCGGCGTGCACCGGATTCCGCGCTGTCACCACCCGGAAGGCGGCGAACATCAGGATCGCGGAAAACGCGTAGAACAGGAGAGGTTGAACATCCATGACAAGCGGGTCTTTCTGGCAGGCCGTCAGCGGTAGCGGGCATCCGCCGCCTTGGCAGCAGCAATTTCGCGTTCGTAGCGATCCCCCACCGCCAGCAGCATGTCCTTGGTGAAGTAGAGATCGCCCCGCTTTTCACCGTGGTACTCGAGGATATGCGTCTCGACGATGGAGTCGACCGGGCAGCTCTCCTCGCAGAAACCGCAGAAAATGCACTTGGTCAGATCGATGTCGTAGCGCGTGGTGCGGCGCGACCCGTCAGCCCGCACCTCGGACTCGATGGTGATGGCCATGGCGGGACACACTGCCTCGCACAGTTTGCAGGCTATGCAGCGTTCTTCGCCATTGTCGTAGCGGCGCAAAGCATGCAGGCCCCGGAATCGCGGCGACAAGGGAGTTTTCTCTTCGGGAAACTGGATCGTGACCTTGCGGCGGAAAGCATAGCGACCGGTCAGGGCC
>VERU01000382.1 GCA_018882485.1 Rhodoferax sp.
GGCCTGGCTGGATCCGCAGGGCCGCATCCACCTGTTCGTGGTGGCCACCGGCCTGGGGGGCTGGGCCGCCAGCCGCATCGTGCACGTGCGCCAGCCGGGTGCCGATGCGGCCGTGCCGGCCCTGCGCTTCGAGTACGTGCAGACGCTGCCGCTGGCCTGGTGGTGGAACACCAGCTTTCTGGTGCGCAATGCGCCGCTGCCCCTGGACGATGGCGGCCTGCTGCTGCCGGTGCATTACGAGCTGGGCATCAAGTACCCGGTGGCCTTGCGTTTCGATCGCGACGGGCGGTTTCTGGGGGCGGTGCGCATCAGCGCACGCCGCCATCTGCTGCAGCCCACGCTGCTGGTGCTGGACAGCCGGAACTGGCTGGCGCTGATGCGCACCCAGCGCGCGGGCGGGTCGATCGCGGTGGCCGCCACCGCCGACAGTGGCCGGCACTGGTCGGACCGTGCCGATCTGGACCTGCCCAACCCCGATGCGGCGGTGGCTGCGCTGGTGCCCGGCCCGGGACAGGGCCTGCTGGCCTACAACCCGCAGCCCCAGGGGCGTACCCGGCTGGCCCTGGCGCGCAGTGGCGACGGCCGCCAGTGGCAGCCGCTGGGCCCGCTGGCCGAGGGCGGGGAGGGCGACGAGTTTTCCTATCCGGCGCTGGCCTGGGCCGATGGCGATCTGTGGGTCAGCTACACCGAGCAGCGCCGGCGCATCGCCTGGCAGCGCTGGCGGCCGACCGGGGGTGCGCCCTGATGCCGCCGGTCTGGAGCGACTTCGCGGCGGCACTGGCCCAGTCGCCCTGGTTGCCCGGATCCACCAGCCAGCTGGTGGCGCGCCATGTGCTGTGGGCGCTGGTGCTGGGCGCGGGCGTCCAGTGGTTCACGGCGCGGATCCGGCTGGGCCCGGCGCTGCGGCGGGCCGGGGTGCTGCTGGTGCTGCTCTGGGCCTTGCTGCCGGGGGCCTGGTCGCCCACTTTCTGGCTGGGCATGGCCTTTCAGGCGCCCTCGCTGCTGAGTGCCGGACTGGGCCTGGGCCTGCTGTGGCGTGGCCGTCTGGGGCTGCAGAGCGGGGCCGCCCAGCCGGTGCCGACGGCGGCTGCGGTGCTCGGGCGCCGTCTGGCGCTGGCCGGCGTGCTGCTGGGCTGGTTGCTGCTGCTGGACATGCTGGCGCTGCTGCCGGACGGGCTGCCGGTGTACCGCTGGGGATTTGGCACCCCGGCGCTGCTGCTGGTCCTGCTGCCGTGCGCCGGGCTGGCCCGCCGGGCGCCGGGCGGTGCCGAAGGGCTGGCGGCCACGCCGCTGTCCTGGGTGGTGCTGGCGCTGGTGGCCTACACCGTGTTGCGCTGGCCGACCGGCAACCTGTGGGATGCCTTGCTGGACCCGTTGCTGTGGCTGGCGCTGCACGTGGGTCTGCTGCGCACCGCGCTGCGTCGGTGGCGCGGGCGCGGCGCATACCCGGTCTGAGCGGCCGGGCCGCCGTCGGTCAGGGCGTCAGCGGGGGGCTTGCAGCAGCCACTCCTGCCGGAACAGCCACTGCTGGGGTTGCCACAGGTTGTCGGCGCGGATTTCGCCGGGCTGCTGCCGACCCTTGATTTCCCAGCGGCTGCCCAGCACCGTGCAGGCGGGCAGGCAGGGGGGCTGCCGTTCGTCGGGCCGCTGCGCCAGCCAGACCACCGCGTCGTGGCTGGCCAGCAGGGCCTGCAGTTCGGTGGCGCCGGGTGGGGTGGCGGCGCGGCCGTCCTGGTCGTAGGGCAGCAGCTGCTGGCCCGGCAGCAGAAAGCGGAAGCGTTCGAACTGGCCGTTGAAGCCATTGGGCACGGCCACACGGCCGCCCGGCGGCAGGGTGGCCAGCGCCGCGGGCGGGTACCGACCGGCCGGCCCGGCCAGCGGGGCGGTGGTCAGCGCCAGGGCCGCGTACACCGCCAGGCTGGCGGCCACCGCACAGGCCGGCCGCCAGCCCGGGCGCAGCAGGGCCGCCAGCAGCAGGGCGGTGCCGGCCAGCACCGCCGCCAGCGCGGCCGCCGTGCCGGCCCAGGGGGCCAGGCCCAGCCCGTGGGACACGATCGCGATGCGGCCCAGCACCAGTAGCACCAGCGCGCACAGCGGCAGCGTGAGGGCGAAGCCCCACCGTGGCAGGCGGTGCCAGCTCAGCGCCAGCAGCAGGGCCAGGGCTGGCATCGCGGGAATCACGTAGCGGGCCGAGCGCTGGCTGGGGATCAGGAACACCAGCACCCAGACCAGAAGCCACACCAGCAGCATGCGCCAGGCGGGCGACAGGGTGCTCTGCCGCTGGCCGCCCGGGCTGCGCCACCACCACTGCAGACCGGCGCCCAGCGCGGCCAGCACCGGCATGGCCAGCAGCCCGGCGTTTTGGGCGGGGGCCAGCAGTTGCGCCGGCATGCCGCTGCCGCCGCCGCGCAGGGCCTCGTGCCAGTAACCCCGGGGATCGGCCAGCTTGCCGGCGTTTTCGCCGACCACGAACTCCTGCCAGACGGCGCGTGGGTCCGGGTCGAGCACGAACCACAGCCCGAACAGCCCCAGGGCGATCAGGGCGCTCCAGCCGGTCTGCAGCACCAGGGTGCGCAGCCGCGGCCATCCGGACCAGGGCCCCCCCACCCACCGGGCGCCGCCCAGTGCCGCCGCTGCCGGCAGCACCAGGGCAAAGGATTTGTAGGCCAGGCCCAGACCCAGGGCCACACCGTACAGGGTGTGGGCCCGCCAGCCAGGGTCCTGCCCCTGGCCGGAACCGCGCAGCCACAGCAGATGCAGCAGCGGCAGGGCCAGCCAGAAGGTCTCGGGTGCGCTGGTGAGGTAGGGGCGACCGAACCGGTAGGTGGAGAAAAAGGCCAGAAAGATCACGGCGGCGCGCAGCCCAACCACCCGGGCCCCGCCCAGGCGCTGCGCCACCCCGGCGACCAGCAGCGCCGTGAGCAGGGTGTAGGCCACGCTGGGCGCACGCAGCGCGGCCAGGCTCCAGTGGCGGCCCCAGTCGCCCGCCAGCAGGGCCTGCCAGAACAGCAGCGGGGGCTTGGTGTTGCGCATGTGCTCCAGCTGCGAGGCCAGCGGCAGCCAGTGGCCGCTGTCGGCGGTGGCGCGCGCGATGTGGGCGTAGACCAGTTCGTCGCCGTTGCTGGGGATGTAGTGGTCGTCGAGGCCCAGCGCGTACAGGGCGCAGGCCAGCAGCAGCAGCAGGCCCCAGCCGGCCACGGCCAGGCCGTCGGACGGGCCGGCGGGTGCACCGGCGTGGGCCGCTGGTGTGGCGCCCCGTGCGTCCATGCTCGGCTTCAGCGGCGGGGCCGGACCCGGAAGGTCCAGCGGTCGTTGGCCAGGTAGTTGCTGACGCTGGCGATCACGATGGCGATCACATTGGCCAGCAG
>VERU01000383.1 GCA_018882485.1 Rhodoferax sp.
CCGCCGAAGCATCGCCGGCACCTTCCGGCTGGCAGGAACTGCTGCTCGAAGCCCTGACTTTCTGCACCAGCCAGGTCCGCGCCGCCGGTTTCTCGCCCGAATTGCGCCAACGCATGAGTGCGCCGGCTCGCGAAGCGCGACCCTTTCATGCGCTGGCGCGCGACTGCGATTCGGTGCGCCACGCCTTCATCCACGACCGCGAGCACCGGCTCGGCCCGGCGCTGGAGCGGTTTCGGGAGCGGCTGGACGCCTGCCGGCAGGCCGCTGCCAGCGTGTACACCCATCTCGACCGCCATGGCATCTCCATCAACCTGGTGTTCCAGCTGCGGCAGTTGCGTGAGCGCGTCACCCGCATCCGCCAGCTGCTGGACTGCCTGTGTGCCCCCTCGCCGCATGCCGCCACCGCCCGGCTGCTGGCGCACCTGATCGAGGTGGGACTGCGGCGGCGCAGCCTGCGGGCCCTGTTCGCGGCCAACACCCACATGCTGGCCGCGCGGGTGGCGGAGCGCAGCTCACAGACCGGTGAGCACTACATCACCCGGACCCGGTCCGAGTACCTCGACATGGTGCGCATGGCCGTCGGCGGGGGCGCGCTGACCGCCTTCACCACCTGGTTCAAGTTCGTGGTGATGGCCATCGGTCTGTCGGCGTTCTGGAGCGGATTCTGGGCGGGCGCGGTCTACGCGGCCAGCTTCGTGCTCATCCAGCTGCTGCACGGGACCCTGGCCACCAAGCAGCCCGCCATGACCGCGCCGGCCATGGCAGCCCGCCTGAAGGACCTGGGTGCGCCCGACGCGCTGGAACGCTTTGCCGACGAGGTCACCCACCTGGTTCGATCGCAGGTGGCGGCCGTGCTGGGCAACGTGCTGATGGTGCTGCCCTGTGTGATCGCACTGTCCTGGCTGCTGCAGGCGCTGACCGGTGCCCCGATGATCGGCCCCGACGAGGCGCAGTACGTGCTGCACTCGCTCACCCTGTTCGGGCCCAGCCTGCTGTTTGCAGCCTTCACCGGCGTGCTGCTGTTCGTCTCCAGTCTGATCGCAGGGTGGGTGGAAAATTGGTTTGTGCTGCACCGGCTGGATTCGGCCCTGCGCCACAACCCCCGTATCACCGCCCGGCTGGGCGCGGCACGCGCGGCACGCTGGGCCGATGCCGCGCTGACCCACGTCTCGGGCCTGGCCGCCAACATCTCGCTGGGTTTCATGCTCGGATTGGTGCCCGCCATCGCGGGGTTTCTCGGTCTTCCGCTGGAGGTTCGGCATGTCACCCTGTCCGCCGGCCAGCTGGGCGCGGCCGGCGCGGCGCTGGGCTGGGGGCTGCTGGGCGAGCCGGCGCTGTGGTGGTGCGCGGCCTCGATCCCGCTGATCGGGGCCGTCAATGTCGGCGTGAGCTTCTACTTCGCGTTTCGCGTGGCGCTGCGGGCCCACGATGTGGGCCCGGTCGGACGCGCGCAGGTCAGTGCGGCGATCCTCAAGCGCTGGCGCGAAGCCCCACTGGCCTTTTTCTGGCCCACCGCCGCGGCCACCGCTCCGCGCCCGGGCCCGCCCGCCCCATGAACGGCGAATTCGATCTGATCGCCCGGCATTTCACCCGGCCGGTCCGGCAGGCGGTGCTGGGGGTCGGGGACGACTGCGCCCTGCTGGCGCCCCGCCCGGGCACCCACTGGGCCATTTCGACCGACATGCTGGTCGAAGGCCGGCACTTCCTGCCATCGGTGGCGCCGCAACACCTGGGGCACAAGGCGCTGGCGGTGAACCTGAGCGACCTGGCGGCCTGTGGCGCAACCCCCCGCGCCTTCACGCTGGCCCTGGCCCTGCCCGAGGTGGACGATGACTGGCTGTCGGCCTTGGCCCGTGGGCTGTTCGAACTGGCCGACGCGCAGGGCTGCGAACTGGTGGGCGGTGACACGACCCGTGGACCGCTGAACCTGTGCATCACCGTCATGGGGGAGGTGCCGGTGATCGGCGGCCGTTCGCAGGCCCTGCTGCGCTCGGGCGCGCGCCCGGGCGACCGGCTCTATGTCAGCGGCACCCTGGGCGATGCGGCCCTGGCCCTGGACGCCCTGACCGGTCGCATTGCGCTGCCCGAGGCCATGCTGTCGGCAGCCCGCCTGCGGCTGGAGCAACCCACCCCCCGCGTGGCACTGGGCCTGGCGCTGCGCGGCGTGGCCAGCGCAGCGCTGGACATCAGCGACGGACTGCTGGGCGACCTGCGGCATGTGCTGCAGGCTTCGGGCGTGGGCGCCACGGTGGATGCCGATGCCGCCACGGCGCTGATCGCAGCATCCCGGTCATCCACCGGGCCTGGCGTCCCGCTGGATTCGATGTTCTCGGTCGATCAGAGGCGCCGCTGGGCGCTGGCCGGAGGGGACGACTACGAACTGCTGTTCACCGCGCCGCCCCACGCCGACGCGGCGGTGGCCGCGGCCGCCGCCGCCAGTGCCACCCCGGTTGCCTGCATCGGCTGCATCGACGCCGAGCCCGGCTTGCGACTGCAGGACGGCACCGCCTGCCCGATCGACGGGCGCTTCGACGGCTACGACCATTTCGCCTGAGACCCGCCATGCCCGCCCTGCTGGTGACAGCCCGATTCATGCGCGCCCATCCGGCCCATT
This sequence comes from Rhodoferax sp., assembly GCA_018882485.1. Taxonomy (GTDB): domain Bacteria; phylum Pseudomonadota; class Gammaproteobacteria; order Burkholderiales; family Burkholderiaceae_C; genus Rhodoferax. The sequence continues at coordinate 2,615 of VERU01000383.1, forward strand.
GGCTGGCCCTGGGACTGGGCAGCGGCCTGAGTCCGCTGGCCCCCGGCACCGCCGGCACGCTGTGGGCCTGGCTGGCTTTCCTGGCGCTGCAACCCTGGCTGGGGGACGCCGGCTGGGGGTTACTGCTGGCGCTGCTGCTGCCCCTGGGGGCCTGGGCCAGCAGCGTGACGGCGCGCCACCTCGGGGTGCTGGACCCCTCAGCCGTCGTGATCGACGAAATCGTGGCGTTCTGGCTGGTGCTGTGGCTGGTGACGCCGGCCAGTCTGTCCGCGCAATGCGCGGCCTTCCTGCTGTTCCGCTTCTTCGACGCCGTCAAGCCCGGGCCGGTCGGCTGGGCCGACGCACTGTGCCACGGCCTGAACCCCGCAACCGACCGCGATGCGTGGCGCAAAGCCGGCTGGGGCATCATGATCGATGACCTGGTGGCGGCCGGCTGCACCCTGTTGCTGATCGCCCTGTGGCGCGCCTGGTGATGCCCGAGCCCATTCAGACGCTACCGATTTCGGAGCAAACTATTCAGCATTCATGCGGCCTGGTGGCCGATTTGATGCTGCAGCATGGCTGGCTGCTCTGCACCGCCGAGAGCTGCACCGGGGGCCTGATCGCCGCCGCCTGCACCGACCGGGCCGGCTCCAGTGCCTGGTTCGAGCGCGGCTTCGTGACCTACTCCAACGCCGCCAAGACCGAACTGCTGGGAGTGCCTGAGCGCGTGCTGCGCCGGGCCGACGCGGTCTGCGGTCCGGTGGCCCGGGC
>VERU01000384.1 GCA_018882485.1 Rhodoferax sp.
GGTTCGGCATCGTGGCCCGGCTGGAGTTTTACAGCGCACAGGAGCTGGCGAGCATCGTGCGTCGCAGCGCCGGGCTGCTCCATGTACCCGCCGACGACGCCGGCGGGTTCGAGATCGCGCGCCGATCCCGTGGCACCCCTCGCATCGCCAACCGCCTGCTGCGCCGGGTGCGCGACTATGCCGAGGTCAAGGGCTCGGGAGCGATCACGCTGGAGATCGCCAACCGGGCGCTGGCCATGCTGGACGTGGATCCCCAGGGCTTCGATCTGATGGACCGCAAACTGCTGGAGGCGGTGATCCTGCGTTTCGACGGCGGCCCGGTCGGGCTGGACAACATCGCCGCCAGCATCGGCGAGGAACGCGAAACCATCGAGGACGTGATCGAACCGTACCTGATCCAGCAGGGCTACCTGCAGCGCACCCCGCGCGGGCGCATCGCGACGCAGGCCGCCTACCGGCACCTGGGCGTGACCCCGCCCCGGCGCGATGGCGAACTGTTCGGGGGCTGACCTCGTCCCGCGCCGGCCGGGGGCCCCGGCCCCTACCTTGGCGCGCCGATGGGCCGCAGGTTGCCTGCGATCAGGGCCTGTGCCAGGAAATAGCTGCCCAGCACCCACAGCGGTGACAGCGGCACGGTCACCACGAAGCGGTTGATGCCCAGCAGGGCATCGCTGATCAGAAACAGGACAGCGCCACAGGCAACGGCGCGACTCGGCCGGTCGCGCAGCACCGCCGCCCGTCCCAGGGCCTGAGCCGCCATCAGCGCGATCACCAGCACGTAAACGCCCACCGCCGATGCCAGCAACCGGCCGTGCAGGCCGGGCCAGAGCAGCGCATACACCAGCGCGCCGGTACCCAGGGTTGCCACCAGGGCCGGGCGGCTGGGAAAACCGTTCAAGCCCCGGCGCAGCAGCAACAGGTAGAGAACGTGCGCGACCAGAAAGGCGGCCAGGCCCGGGACGAAGAGGTCGCCCGGCAGCATCAGCAGCACGTCTCCGGCCAGGGAGGCCGCCAGCGCCGCCAGAAGTAGAGAATAAAAACCGGCCTCAGCCCTTTCCAGATATAGTTTTATAGCTATCAATAACGTAGCAACCAACAAGGGCAGCGGCTTGCTCAGCATGGCCAGATCGGTCCAGCCCAGCGCAGCCGCTGCCGTGGCCACGGCAGCGGTCTGGGCCAGCAGCATCTCCGCAACCTGCAGCCGCCCCTGCAACACCGCGCCCAGTGCCCAGTAGCTCACCAGCAGCGCCAGGCTGCACAGCGCCAGCCGGGTGCCCGACCACACGGACGACTACCACAGAACGGTGGCCACCCCCATCAGCAGCAACCCGAACGCCACGGCCGCGTAAACCGCCACACCGGTCGACAGCGGCGGGTCGAAGGGCGTGGTCCGGGCCGCAGGCCAGCCGGCCTGCGATGGTTGCTCGGGTTCTGCCGCCGTTCGCCAGCCCGGTGGCTTCAGCCAGACCCGCAGCCGGTCGCTCCAGCGTGTTGCGCGCAGACTGCGCAGGGCCAGCGTCCAGTACACCTGGGCGTTGGCCCAGATCGGATCCCAGCTGGCCAGCGGCTGGCGCGTGCCGTAGACGCAAGGCTCGGTTTCCTCCCGGAAGGTGCCGAACAGGCGGTCCCACAGCACCAGGATGCCGCCGTAGTTGCGGTCCAGATAGGCGACATTGATCGCATGGTGCACCCGGTGGTTGGAAGGCGAGCAGAACACCCGATCGAACCAGCCGAGGCGGCCGATCTGCTCGGTGTGCACCCAGAACTGGTACAGCAGGTCCACCAGCGCGACGATGCCGAACACGGGAAGTGGCACCCCGGCCACGGCCATGGGCAGGTAGAAGACCCAGCCCAGCAGCGCACCGCTGCTGCTTTGGCGCAGCGCAGTCGACAGGTTGTAGTACGGGCTCTGGTGGTGAACCACATGGGCCGCCCAGAGCAGAGCCACCCGGTGGCCGGCGCGGTGGTTCCAGTAGTAGCAGAAGTCGTAGAACAGCAGCGCCAGCAGAAAACCCGGCGGGCTGCGCCAGAAACTCGCCAGGCCCTCGCTGGTGGGCAGCAGCCCCTGCACGGCGGCGTAGATGCCCACGCTCAACAGCTTGGTGAACAGGCCCCCGAGCTGGCTGAGGATGCCCAGGCTGATGCTGTTGATGGCATCGCCCAGCCCGTAGCCGGTGGTGCCTCCATGGCGGCGAGCGCGCACCCGGGCCCAGCCGAACTCGGCCGCGATCAGCAGCAGGAACACCGGTGTGGCCAGCACGATCACCTGGGAGGCTGTCATGCCCGGATTGTGCCCGCCCCGGTGTCCGCCCCGGTGTCCGCGCACCCTGGCTACACTGCGTCGCATGCAGATTTACCTGGTGGGCGGCGCGGTCAGGGATGCCCTGCTCGGGCTGCCGGTGAAGGACCGTGACTGGGTGGTGGTCGGCGCCACGCCCGAGCAGATGCTGGCGGCGGGATATCGCCCGGTTGGGCGGGACTTTCCGGTATTCCTGCACCCCCAGACCGGTGAGGAATATGCCCTCGCCCGCACCGAGCGCAAGACCGGGCCGGGCTATCGGGGCTTCGAGGTGCATGCGGCCCCGGGCGTGACGCTGGAGCAGGATCTGGCCCGGCGCGACCTGACCATCAACGCCATCGCCGTGGCGTCGCAGGCTTTGCGGCCCGATGGTGGCTTCGCCGCCGATTCGGATGCGGTGGTCGACCCCTGGGGCGGCCGGCAGGACCTGGCGAACCGCCGGCTCCGTCATGTCACCGAGGCGTTCCGCGAGGATCCGGTGCGCATCCTGCGCCTGGCCCGGCTGTCGGCCCGCTTTCCCGATTTCACGGTGGCGCATGACACGCTGGCGCTGATGCGGGAGATGGTCGATGCCGGGGAGATCGACCATCTGGTGCCCGAGCGGGTCTGGCAGGAAATCGCCACTGGCCTGATGGAGCAGCGCCCGTCCCTGCTGCTGCAGCGCCTGCGCGACTGCGCGGCGCTGGCCCGCCTGCTGCCCGAGGTGGACGCCCTGTGGGGTGTGCCGCAGCGCGCCGATCACCATCCCGAAGTCGATACCGGCGCCCACCTGCTGCTGGTGCTGGACCAGGCGGCGCGCCTGCAGGCTCCGCTGGCCGTGCGCTTTGCCGCTCTCTGTCACGACCTGGGCAAGGCCCGCACCCCGCCCGACCAATGGCCACGCCACATCGGCCATGAGGGCCGCAGTCTGCGCCTGCTGCGACAGGTGGCCGGGCGCTGGCGGGTCCCCGCCGACTGCCTGGAACTGGCCGAGGTCGTCGCGCAGGAGCACGGCAACATCCACCGCAGCGGCGAACTGCAGCCCGAGGCGGTACTTCGCCTGCTCGAGCGCTGCGATGCGCTGCGA
>VERU01000385.1 GCA_018882485.1 Rhodoferax sp.
AATTCTAGGTGCCGGGGGTGGTCCTGAGGGCCCGGGCCACGCCGACGCGCAAGGGGCGTGGATTCGGGTGTTTCCCCAATGAAAAATCGCGTTTCCACTCTTGGAATGGGGTGATTTCTCCATTAGCATCCACGGTGCCAGCGAAGAAGCTGTTTTTTTCTGGTGTTTCATCAACTTCTGGAAGGTCCAACCCACATGGCAACTGCAAAGAAAGCCCCGGCCAAGAAAGCTGCTCCCGCGAAGAAGGCAGCACCGGCCAAGACAGCGGCACCTGCGAAGAAGGCCGCACCCGCCAAGAAGGCGGCTCCGGCCAAGAAAGTAGCCGCACCCGCCAAGAAGGCGGCCCCTGCCAAGAAGGCGGCGGCCAAGGCCCCCGCCAAGAAGCGCGTTGCCAACGCTGCCTTCATGAAGGCCCTCACGCCCAGCGCCGCACTGGCCGCAGTGGTCGGCGCAGCTCCCCTGCCCCGCACCGAGGTGGTGAGCAAGATGTGGACCTACATCAAGAAGAACAAGCTGCAGGACGCGGTGAACAAGCGCAATATCAACGCCGACGCCAAGCTCAAGGAAGTCTTTGGAAAGGCTCAGGTCTCGATGTTCGAAATGGCTGGCCTGATCGGCAAGCACCTCAAGTAAGACGCCCTGCGCCCAACCGGTTGTCGAGCCGGCGGCGCAGTCTGCGCAAGGCCGACCTGTGTCGGCCTTGTTTTTTCGGCTTCCGCTGCCGCACCCGCCCGGTCCCCCTTCCCCTCCATGCTCCGGTTCCTGCTGACCCGACTCAGTCTGATCGTGCCGACCTTCATCGGCATGACGCTGGTGGCTTTCTTTCTGATCCGGCTGGTGCCCGGAGACCCGATCGAGACCCTGGCCGGCGAGCGCGGCATCGACGCGGCGCGGCATGCGGCGCTGCTCAAGGAATACGGCCTGGATCGCCCGCTGTGGGTGCAGTACGGCATTTACATCGGCCGGGTCGTGCAGGGTGATCTGGGCAAATCCATCGTCACCCAGGCCCCGGTGCTGCGCGAGTTTCTGGCGCTGTTTCCTGCCACCATCGAACTGGCGCTGTGCGCCATCCTGTTTGCGCTGCTGCTGGGCATCCCGGCTGGCATCCTGGCCGCCGTGCGGCGCAATTCCATCCTCGATCACGGCGTGATGGGGTTTTCGTTGACCGGCTACTCGATGCCCATCTTCTGGTGGGGGCTGCTGCTCATCCTGCTGTTTTCGGTCGCGCTGGACCTGACCCCCGTGTCGGGCAGGCTGGACGTGAGGTATTTTGTGGAACCCGTGACCGGTTTCCTGCTGGTGGATGCGCTGATGGCGGGCGACTACGGGGCCTTCCGCTCCACGCTGGCCCATCTGATTCTTCCGACCATCGTGCTGGGCACCAACCCGCTGGCGGTGGTCGCCCGCATGACCCGATCCGCCATGCTGGAGGTGCTGGGCGAGGACTACATCCGCACAGCCCGGGCCAAAGGGCTGTCGGGGCTGCGCGTGGTGGCGCTGCACGCCCTGCGCAACGCCCTGATCCCGGTGGTGACCGTGATCGGCCTGCAGGTCGGTGTGCTGTTCACCGGAGCCATCCTGACCGAAACGATCTTTTCCTGGCCTGGCGTGGGAAAATGGCTGATCGAGGCGATCAGCCGGCGTGACTACCCGGTGCTCCAGGGCGGCATGCTGCTGCTGGGCGCGGTGGTGATGCTGGTCAACCTGCTGGTGGACATCACCTACGGCATCATCAATCCCCGCATCCGCCACCCCCGATGAGCCCGATCGCCACCGCGCCACCAGACACCCCCCCCGCACGACCGCTGCGGGAGTTCTGGGACGACTTCAGCGCCAACCGCGGCGCGCTGATCGGCCTGGTGATCGTGCTGCTGGTGCTGCTGGCGGCGTTGCTGGCGCCGGTGGTGTCGCCCCATCCCCCGGACCTGACGAACAAGGATATGTTCCTCAAGCCGCCGTTCTGGCAGGCGGGTGGCAGCATCCATTACCCGCTGGGCACCGACGCGATCGGCCGGGACATCCTGTCGCGTCTGATCCACGGCGCGCGGCTCTCGCTGTCGATCGGGATCGCGGTGGTGGCCCTGTCCGTGGTGCTGGGCACGGCCCTGGGTCTGGCAGCAGGCTACTTCCGCGGGCTGTTCGAAGTGGCGCTGCTGCGGCTCATGGACATCATCCTGACGCTGCCCAGCCTGCTGCTGGCGATCGTGATCGTGGCCATCCTGGGTCCGGGGCTCATGAACGCCATGCTGGCCGTCTCGGTGGTGGTGCTGCCGCATTACGTGCGCATCACACGGGCTGCCGTGCTGGCCGAAGCCTCGCGCGATTACGTGACGGCGGCCCGCATGAGCGGCGCGGGTCACCTGCGGCTGATGTTCAAGGAGATCCTGCCCAATTGCCTGGCGCCGCTGATCGTGCAGGCCTCACTGGGCATATCCACCGCCATCCTGGACGCTGCAGCCCTGGGTTTTCTCGGGCTGGGCGCGCAGCCACCAGCCTCGGAATGGGGCACCATGCTGGCCGATGCGCGCGAATTCGTGATGCGGGCCTGGTGGGTGGTGACCTTTCCCGGACTGGCCATCCTGGTGACGGTGCTGGCCTTCAACCTGCTGGGCGACGGGCTGCGCGACGCGCTGGACCCCAAGCTCAAACGCTGAATCTGCCATGCCCCTGCTCGACATCCACGACCTGTCGGTCCGCTTCCCCTCGCGCAACGGCGTGCTGCACGCGGTGGAGGGTGTGAGCCTGTCGCTGGAGCCGGGCGAGGTGCTGGGCATCGTGGGCGAATCCGGGTCGGGCAAAAGCGTCACCATGATGGCGCTGATGGGGCTGGTGGCCTTTCCGGGCGAGGTCACGGCCGGTCGTCTGCGCTTTGCCGGCCATGACCTGCTGGGCCTGAGCGCACCGGCGCGCCGGCGGCTGGTGGGCAAGGACATGGCCATGATCTTCCAGGACCCGACCACCAGCCTGAACCCCTGCTTCACCGTCGGATTCCAGCTCGCCGAGGTCCTGCGGTTGCACCTGGGCCTGGATGCCCGCGCAGCCCGCCGCCGCTGCATCGAACTGCTGGAGCAGGTGGGCATCCCCTCCCCCGAACAGCGGCTCAAGGCTTTTCCGCACCAGCTCTCGGGCGGCATGAGCCAGCGCGTCATGATTGCGATGGCCATCGCCTGCAACCCCACCCTGCTGATTGCCGACGAGCCGACCACCGCGCTGGACGTCACCATCCAGGCCCAGATCCTGGACCTGCTGCGCGACCTGCAGCAGCGCCTGGGCATGGCGGTGCTGATCATCACGCACGACCTGGGCGTGATCGCCGAACTGGTCGACGAGGTCATCGTGATGTACGCGGGCCAGATCGTCGAG
>VERU01000386.1 GCA_018882485.1 Rhodoferax sp.
GGTAACCGCCGATGACCAAGCTGACGCCTGGGGGAAAGTCACTTGCAGACACGCACGCTCCTGCAGGCCTTATGCCATGGCCTGTAGGCCCATGATAGCCAGAGAGAGGGGGTAGACGCATAGTCTGAACGGGTTACGGCCCGGATAGGGTCGTGCGGTGGTTCGCCTGGGCCTGCCGGCGCGCTCCAGTATCATTTTTTCCATGCCCGTACGAATTCGGTACATCGAAATGACTCGTTACGCCCCAGGCCGTGCAGCCGATTCCGCATGGGACGCCGGAGTTCCCACCCAACCACGAAGTCGGAGGGACCGTTGAGCATGGATTGCACGGACGTGGTGGTGGTGGGTGCGGGTGTGGTGGGCCTGGCGGTGGCCAGGGCTCTGGCCCAGACGGGCCGGGAGGTGCTGGTGCTGGAGGCCGAGACCGAGCCCGGAACCGGTATCAGTTCGCGCAGCAGCGAGGTCATCCATGCCGGCTTGCATGGAGAGACCGATAGCCTCAAGGTCCGCCTGTGCCTGCGCGGACGCGAACTGCTGTACGCCTATTGCGCCCAGCGGCAGGTGGGTCACCGGCGCTGCGGCAAGCTGCTGGTGGCCACCGATCGCCAGCAGCTGCCCGAATTGCAGGCGCTGGCAACCCGCGCCACCGCGCGGGGCCTGTCGGGACTGCGCTGGCTGGACGCGGCCGAGGCCCGGGCGCTGGAGCCGAACCTGATCTGTCAGGCGGCACTCTGGTGTCCTGACACCGGCATCGTGGACAGCCACGGATTGATGCGGGCCCTGCAAGCCGACCTGCAGGCGGCCGGCGGGCTGCTGGTCTGCGGTACCCGGGTGATTGCCGGTCAGGTGCTGGGCGGGTCGCGACCGGCGCTGGCGCTGCACATGGCGGATGGCAGCGGGCTGTGGGCCTCGGTCGTGGTCAATTGCGCCGGCCTGGGTGCGCAGGCTTTGGCCTGCCGCATCGCCGGAGCACCGCTTGCGGACATTCCCCGGCTGCACCTGGCCAAGGGCCACTACTTTTCCCTCGCGGGGCGGTCGCCATTTTCCCGGTTAATTTACCCCCTGCCCGAACCCGGTGGTCTGGGGGTGCACCTGACGCTGGATCTCGCGGGTCGGGCCCGGTTCGGACCCGACGTGCAGTGGGTGGATACACCGTCCGATCTGGCGGTCGACCCGAATCGCAGGCCCGACTTCGAACAGGCGATCCGGCGCTACTGGCCCGGGTTGCCCGACGGCGCCCTGCAACCCGACTACGCGGGCCTGCGTCCCAAGCTGTCGGGACCTGGCGAGCCGGCGCGGGACTTTGTGATCCAGGGGCCGGCGGACCATGGAGTGGCTGGCCTCGTGCATCTGTTCGGCATCGAGTCCCCGGGCTTGACCAGCGCCCTTGCCCTCGCCGAGGTTGTGGCCCAATTGCCCGGACTTTGAGGCGATTTCGCTATCAAAAGAAGAGCTGTCAATCCTTTCTGGACGTGGCCTGAAGCCTTTTTTTGATCAATTCGGCCGATCGTCGGATCAGCCTCGGTCCCTGGTAGATCAGCCCGGTATAGATCTGCACCACGTCGGCCCCGGCCTGCAGCTTGGCCAGCGCATCGGCCGCTTCCAGGATACCGCCCACCCCGATGATGGGAAAGTCCGGACCGAGCTCGGCCCGCAGTGACGCGATGACCCGGTTGCTGGCCTGCCGCACCGGCGCGCCGGACAGCCCGCCCGCCTCCTGCGCATGGGGTTGGCCCTGCACGGCCTCCCGCGACAGGGTGGTGTTGGTGGCAATCACGCCGTCCATGCCATGGCGGCGCAGGGCGACCGCGATGGCCTGAATCTGGTCGAGCTCCAGGTCGGGGGCGATTTTCAGGAACATCGGACGCCGCATTCCGTGATCGTCCGACAGTCGCTTGCGCTGGTCGGCCAGTGCCCCGAGCAGGGCGTCCAGCGCCTGATCGCTCTGCAGGTCTCGCAGGTTGCGGGTGTTGGGGCTGGAGATGTTGATGGCGATGTAGTCCGCATAGGGGTAGACGCCGGCCAGACCCGTCAGGTAGTCCTCCACCGCGCGATCCATCGGGGTGTCGGCGTTCTTGCCGATGTTCAGCCCCAGCAGCGGCGCCCGGATGGCGCCGGTTCCAGGGTCGCGGGACTGCATCAGGGCCGAGCGCTGCACATTGGCAAGAAATGCCTCCAGCCCGTCGTTGTTGAACCCCATGCGGTTGATCAGGGCCTGGGTCTGCGGGAGCCGGAACATGCGCGGCCGGGGGTTGCCCGGTTGCGGCCGGGGCGTGACCGTACCCACTTCGATGAATCCGAACCCCATGGCCGCCAGGGCGTCGATGCAGGCGGCATTTTTGTCCAGGCCAGCGGCCAGACCGACGCGGTTGGGAAAGCGCAAGCCCGCCAACTGAACGGGGTCGTCGATGCGGCGTTCGCAATAGGCCCACTGAAGGGGCGTGCGCTGGCTGTGCCGCAAGGCCTGCAGGGTCAGGTCGTGCGCGGTCTCGGGGTCCAGGCCGAACAGCAGGGGACGGGCCAGGGTATACGGAAGCAGAGGCATTGGATAATTCGGGGGCCCGGCCCCGCCGGCATGTGTACAACCCACCCATTTTCCCCGATGACGTCCACCCCCACAGTGCCCACCCAGGATGAACTCAAGGCCCAGGTCGGGCTGGCTGCCCTGGCCCACGTTCCGGCCGATGCGGTGATCGGTGTGGGCACCGGCTCCACCGTGAACCATTTCATCGATGCCCTGGCCCGCCAGCGTGTCGCACTGCGTGGCGCGGTGTCGAGTTCGGTGGCCAGTACCGAGCGCATGCGGGCCCATGGCATCCCGGTGCTGGACGCCAACGACGTGGACTCCGTGGCCGTCTACATCGATGGGGCCGACGAGATCGATGCCCAGGGATTCATGATCAAAGGCGGGGGTGCAGCCCTGACCCGCGAAAAAATCGTCGCTTCGCTGTCGGACTGCTTCATCTGCATCGCCGACGAGTCCAAGTTGGTGCAGACCCTGGGGGCCTTCCCGTTGCCGGTGGAGGTGGTTCCCATGGCCACCCGGCGCATCGCCCGCCGGTTCGCCGAACGCGGGGGGCAGGCACGGGTGCGCCTGCGCGACGGCCAGCCCCTGGTGACCGACAACGGCCAGCACATCCTGGATGTGACCGGGCTGCGCATCACCGATCCCCTGGCGTTCGAGCTCGAGGTCAGCCAATGGCCCGGGGTGGTCACCGTCGGGGTGTTTGCGCGGCAGAAAGCCCGCATCGGCCTGCTGGGAACCGCCGCGGGCGTGCGCACCCTCCGGTTTGGCTGATCGCGCCAGCCCACCTCGGAGGTGGGCCCTGGTCCTCAGGCCGGCTGCGCCATGCCCTGA
>VERU01000013.1 GCA_018882485.1 Rhodoferax sp.
GCACTTCCCTGGGCTCGGTGCTGGGCATCCTGCCCGGCGGCGGCGCGGTGATGGCGGCCTTTGCGGCCTACACCCTGGAGAAGAAGACCCGCCTGCACCCGGGCGAAGTGCCGTTCGGCAAGGGCAACATCCGCGGTGTGGCGGCGCCCGAGTCGGCCAATAACGCGGCCTCGCAGACCTCTTTCATTCCGCTGCTGACGCTGGGCATCCCGCCCAACGCGGTGATGGCCCTGATGGTGGGCGCCATGACGATCCACAACATCCAGCCCGGCCCGCAGGTGATGACCAGCAACCCGGAGCTGTTCTGGGGCCTGATCGCCTCGATGTGGATCGGCAATGCGATGCTGATCGTGCTCAACCTGCCGCTCATCGGCATCTGGATCAAGCTGCTGACCGTGCCCTACCGCTGGCTGTTTCCGTCCATCGTGCTGTTCTGCGCCATCGGGGTGTACTCGACCAACAACAACACCTTCGACATCTGGATGGTGGGTCTGTTCGGGGTGATCGGCTACCTGTTCGTCAAGCTGGGGGTGGAGCCCGCGCCGCTGCTGCTGGGCTTCATCCTGGGGCCGATGATGGAGGAGAACCTGCGGCGCGCGCTGCTGCTGTCGCGCGGCGACTGGAGCGTGTTCGTGACGCGTGGGCTCTCGGCCAGCCTGCTGGCCATGGCCGCGCTGCTGCTGATTATCGTGCTGCTGCCGTCGGTCAAGAAGAAGCGCGAGGAAGCCTTCGTCGAGGACTGAGTCCGCCCGTGCCGCTGCCGTGCTTCCGCCTGCCCGCATGCCCCTGACGCAGCATCCGCAGCGTGTGGCGCTGCACAACGAGGTGCACGCCCGGCCGCCGCAGGCTCTGGTCGCGCCCCTTGCGCTGTCGCATGTGGTGATGGTGGGCAGCGCGGCCAGCCGCGAGGCCAGCCGGGCGCATCTGGCCGCGCTGCTGCGCGACCTGCATCTGCCCTTGCCCGATGCGCAGCAGAGTTATTTCCGCATGGATCTGGGGCGGTTCCAGCTCCGCTGGGAACTGCACACCGAGTTCGTCAGCTGGACCTTCCTGGTGCCGCTGGGTGAGACGCCGGGCACCGCAGGCACCCCGGCACGTGCGCTCGACGCGGTACCCCAGGACTGGTTCGCCGGTCTGCCGGGCGAGTGCCTGGTCAGTCTGAACCTGTGGGTGCTCGGTCTGGAGGCGCAGACCACGGTGCGCCAGCAGCTGCAGGAGGACCATCTGGTGGGGGCGGCGGTGGCCGGGGGCAGCGGTCAGGTCTACACCGATTTCATGATCCATCCGGACGGTGCCTCGCGCATGGTGCTGCTGGCGGGCGCCATGTCCACGCGCCGCCTCGGCCGGCTGGTGCAGCGCCTCATCGAGATCGAGACCTACCGCATGGCCGCCCTGCTGGGACTGCCGGCCGCGCGCGCCGCTTCCAGCGTGCTGGGAGACGCCGAGCGCGAACTGGCCGAACTGGCGGGCGCCATCCGCAGTGCTCGCCGCGAAGACGAGCCCCTGCTGCTGGACCGCCTGACCCGGCTGGCCGGCGCGGTGGAAAGCCAGCATGCCACCACCCATTCCCGGTTTTCCGCCAGCGCTGCCTACTTCGAGCTGGTGGACAAGCGCATCCGCGACATCCAGGAGTCGCCGCTGCCTGGCCTGCAGACCCTGGGCCAGTTCATGGACCGGCGGCTGAATCCGGCGCGCAGCACCTGCGAGTGGGCCACGCGGCGGCAGGACGCGCTGTCGCAGCGGGTGGCCCGCATCAGCGACCTGCTGCGCACCCGGGTGGAGATCGAGCAGCAGCAGAGCAGCCAGGCCCTGCTGACCACCATGAACCAGCGGCAAGGCTTGCAGCTCAAGCTGCAGTCCACGGTGGAGGGGCTGTCGGTGGCGGCCATCACCTATTACATCGCGGGCCTGGTCAGTTACATCGCCAAGGGCGCGCAGCCCTGGGGCTGGCCCTGGAGCGCCGAGGGCACGGCGGCGGTCGCCGTGCCCGTGGTCGCCCTGGGCGTCTGGTGGTCGCTGCGGCGCCTGCACCGCCGGGTTTTTGGCGCTTGAGCCGGCCGCGCCCATCGGCAGCCGAGGGCGCCGCACACAACGAGATTTCCATGTTCGATTTCCACAACCCCTATCCCTCCACCCGCATCCCGCTGTTTGCGCGCAATGTGGTGTCGACCTCGCACCCGGTGGCGGCCCAGGCCGGTTTGCAGATGCTGTGGCGGGGTGGCAATGCCGTGGATGCGGCGGTGGCGGCCGCTGCGGCCATGACCATCGTCGAGCCGGTCAGCAATGGCCTGGGCAGCGATGCCTTCGCACTGGTCTGGGATGGCCGGACGCTGCAGGGGCTCAACGCGTCCGGGCGTGCCCCCCAGGGATGGACGCCGGACTACTTTCGGCGCAAATACGGGCCCGACAGCGCCCATCCCCCCAAGCGCGGCATCGATGCGGTCACCGTCCCGGGGGCCGTCAGCAGCTGGGCTGCGCTGAGCCAGCGGTTCGGTCGGTTGCCCTTTGCCGACCTTATGGGGCCGGCCATCGAACTGGCCGAGCGCGGCTATGCGGTGACGCCGGTGGTGCAGCAGAAGTGGGCGGCGCCGGTGGAGGAGCTGCGCGCACTGCCCGGCTTTGCGCAGACTTTCCTGCCGTTCGGCCGGGCGCCGCTGACCGGCGAACTGTTTCGTTTTCCGGCTGCAGCCCGCGCCTTGCGGGCCATCGCCGTGACCCGGGGTGAAGCCTACTACCGGGGTGAAGTGGGGGCCGCGCTGGCGGCCTTCGCGCGGGAACACGGCGGTGTGCTGGGCGAGGCCGACCTGGCGGCCTATCAGCCCGAATGGGTCACACCCATTGCGCGCAACTACCGCGACGCCACGTTGCACGAGATCCCTCCCAACGGCCAGGGGCTGGCGGCCCTGATCGCACTGGGCATCCTGGACCGCTACGACCTGGCTGGGCTGCCGGTGGACGGTGCCCAGAGTCAGCACCTGCAGATCGAGGCCATGAAGCTGGCCTTTGCCGATGTGTACCGCTACGTGGCCGAGCCCGGCAGCATGACGCTGACCGCTGCCGATCTGCTGGACGATGCCTACCTCGACCAGCGGGCCCGGCTGATCGATCCGGCGCGGGCCCAGGTGTTCCAGGCTGGCGGGCCGGGTGATGTGCACCGGCGCGGCGGCACCATCTACCTCAGTGCCGCTGACGAATCGGGCATGATGGTGAGCTTCATCCAGAGCAACTACATGGGCTTCGGTTCGGGTTGCGTGGAGCCCACCTTCGGCGTGAGCCTGCAGAACCGGGGTCATGCCTTCAGCCTGGACCCGGCCAGCCCGAATGTCGTGGCGCCGGGCAAGCGGCCGTTCCACACCATCATTCCCGCATTCCTGACCCGCGGCGGCCAGCCGCAGATGAGTTTTGGGGTCATGGGCGCCAACATGCAGCCGCAGGGCCATGTGCAGACGCTGGTGCGCATGCTGGACCACCGCCAGAGCCCTCAGGCGGCGTGTGACGCGCCGCGCTGGCGCTTCAACAGCGGGCTGGACATCAATGTGGAATCGGCCATGGATCCGGCCACGGTGCAGGGCCTGCTGCAGCGCGGGCACCGAATCGCCGACATCAGCGACACCTACCAGGATTTCGGGGCGGGCCAGTTCATCTGGCGCGCCGGCGATCCGTCTGCCGAAGGCTATATCGCCGCCAGCGATCCGCGGCGCGACGGGCAGGCGGTCGGGTTTTGAGTCCCGCCTCCCCGTTGCCGCTGGCCGGACTGGCGCTGGCGATGGCCGGCTCCATCGCCTTCAGCGCCAAGGCCATCATCGTCAAGCTGGCCTACCGTCACGGCGTGGACGCGGTCACCCTGATCATGCTGCGCATGCTGTTTGCCCTGCCCATCTTCCTGCTGATGGCCTGGTGGGCCGGCCGGGGCCGCCCGCCGCTGGCCGCGCGCGACCGCTGGGCTGTCGCCGGGCTGGGTTTCTGCGGTTACTACCTCAGTAGCTTTCTCGATTTCGCCGGCCTGAGCCTGGTGAGTGCGTCGCTGGAGCGCCTCATCCTGTACCTTAACCCGACGCTGGTGCTGCTGCTCGGCGTGCTGCTGCGCGGGCAGCGGGTGGACCGCCGGCGCTGGCAGGGCGCGGGTCTGAGTTACCTCGGGGTGCTGCTGGTGTTCGGGCACGAGGTGGGCCTGCTGGGCCCCGGCGCTGCGCTGGGCGCCCTGCTGGTGTTTCTGAGCGCGGTCAGCTACGCAACCTACCTGTTCTTCAGCGCCGATCTGGTGCGGCGTCTGGGTTCGCTGCGCCTGGTGGGCCTGGCCACCAGCGTGGCCTGCGGGCTGTGCATCCTGCAGTTCCTGTTGCTGCGGCCGCTGCAGGCCGCCTGGGTGGCCCCGCCGGTGATCCTGCTGTCGCTGGTCAACGCCACCCTGTGCACGGCCTTGCCGGTGCTGCTGGTGATGATGGCCATCGAGCGGGTGGGCCCGGCCCTGACGGCACAGGTGGGCATGGTGGGGCCGTTTGCCACCATCGCACTGGGTGTCTGGCTCCTGGGTGAACCGATCAACGGCTGGGTCGCCGCCGGTGCGGCGCTCGTGATCGCGGGTATCTACCGGGTATCGCGCGTGCCGGCGCCGCCCTCGGGGGTGGCCGCCTGAGCGCGGGTGGCCCTGGCGGACACGGCCATCAGGGTTGGCCGGGGCGGTGGGTTCGGCCTGGGTGGAATGATGCAAGGAGACGAGGATGGATCTGGGAATCGCGGGTCGCTGGGCCCTGATCGGCGGGGCCAGCAAGGGACTGGGTCTGGGTTGCGCGAGGGCCCTGGCGGCCGAGGGCGTCAACCTGGTGATGGTGGCGCGCGGGGCAGAGGCCCTGCAGCAGGCTGCTCATCAATTGATAGCAGATAATTCAGGTGGGACAAGGCCTGAGGTGCTATTTGTGCCTGCAGATATCACCACCGCCGAGGGGCGTTCGGCGGTGTTCGCCGTGCGCCGCGATTTCGATATCGTCGTCACCAACGCGGGCGGGCCGCCCGTTGGCGATTTCCGGGACTGGGACCGTGCCGCCTGGCTGCGGGCGCTGGATGCCAACATGCTCACGCCCATCGAGCTGATCAAGGCGACGGTGGACGGCATGGCCGCGCGGGGCTTCGGGCGCATCGTGAACATCACCAGCAGCGCGGTCAAGTCGCCCATCGACGCGCTGGGCCTGTCCAACGGCGCCCGCAGCGGGCTGACGGGTTTTGTGGCTGGACTGGCGCGCAGCAGTCTCGCGGCCCGGGGCGTGACCCTCAACAACCTGCTGCCCGGACCTTTCGACACCGACCGCCTGGCCTCCAACCTGGCCAACGCGGCCCGCAAGTCCGGGCGCACGCTGCAGGAGGTGGCCCGCGATCGCCAGGCTTCGGTACCGGCCGGACGTTTCGGGCGCCCCGATGAGTTCGGCGCAGCCTGTGCGTTCCTGTGCAGCCAGCAGGCGGGCTACATCAACGGCCAGAATCTGTTGCTGGACGGCGGCGCC
Organism: Rhodoferax sp.; assembly: GCA_018882485.1. Taxonomy (GTDB): domain Bacteria; phylum Pseudomonadota; class Gammaproteobacteria; order Burkholderiales; family Burkholderiaceae_C; genus Rhodoferax. Next base: position 5,499 of record VERU01000013.1, read on the forward strand.
TTCCCGGGCACCTTCTGAGCGGGCACCTTCTGAGCCCGGTCCGGCCCCGGGCCGGCCGTGTCAGACCCGGTTGCGGCGCACCGACACCACGATGCCGCCGACGATCAGCGCAAAGGCCAGGCCGTGGTACAGCCGGGGTGGCTCACCCAGAAACGCCGCGGACAGCAGCGCGGCAAACAGCGGCGTGAGGTTGCCGAAAAACCCTGCCATGGCGGGCCCCACCCGCTGCACCCCGAGGGCGAAGCAGCGGTAGGAAATGATGGCGGGTCCGATCGCCACATAGGCCAGCGCCAGGGCCAATGGCCACCCCCAGTGGATCGCCGCTGGGGTGAAGGTCCATTCGGCGGCGGCAAACAGCCCGGCCCAGCCCAGGCCGAAGACCAGTTGGGCCATCAGGAAAGCCGCCCAGTCGCCCCGCAGCGCGGGCGGGTCGCGCGGTTGCGACAGCATCCAGCTGTAGACGGCCCAGGAGGCGGTCGCGATCAGCACATACAGGTCCCCGGGCACCAGCCGCAGGGCGGCCAGCTGTGCGGGATCGCCGTGCGACAGCACCACGGCCACGCCAGCGATGGACAGCGCGGCGCCCAGCAACTGGCGCGGGCTCACCCGCTGCCCGAAGCCCAGCCAGCCCACACCCAGCATCCAGACCGGCGAACTCGCGGCCACCAGTGTCACGTTCATGGGGGTCGAGGTTTGCAGCGCGAGGTACTGCAGGGCGTTGTACAGGCCGATGGCCAGCAGGCCCAGCAGGGCGTAGCGGCGCCAGGCCGGCCAGACCGCGCTGCCGGGACGCAGCACGGGCCAGGCCAGCGGCAGCAGGATCAGAAAAGCCAGCACCCAGCGCAGCAGGTTCAGGGTCATCGGGGGAACCAGGTCGTTGACCCAGCGGCCCACCACCGCGTTGCCGGCCCAGAGCAGCGGCGGGATGATCAGGATGACGACGTTGGCCGCAGACAGGGGCTGGTGCATGGATGCACTGTAACAAGGCCGCCGGCATCGAGCCGGCCCGTCTGCCCCGCCCGCTGATTCCACACTGGGCCCCTGCCCACCGCATGTGTCGATCCAGATGCGTCAGCCCAGATGCGTCGAGCCCTTATCATGGCTGCCTTGCGCGGCCAGCAGGCCGTGCCCCTTCGTCGAGGAGTCTGAGCATGGTTTCCCGTTATTCGTTGCGCCTGCCGGTGGCACGGCGCCTGGTGGTGTCGTTGGCGGCCCTGACCCTGGCGGGCGCCAGCTGGGCGCAGGCGACGCCGATCAAGGTGCTGGTCGGCTTCCCGCCTGGCGGCGGCACCGATGCCATCGCCCGGGTGCTGGCCGACCGGCTGAAAGACCAGCTGGGCGTGCCCGTCATCGTCGACAACAAGGCCGGCGCGGGTGGCCAGCTGGCGGCGCAGGCCCTGAAGGCCGCTGCGCCCGACGGCAACACCCTGTTTCTGACGCACGACCATTCCGTCTCCATCCTGCCGCTGGTCATGAAGAACCCCGGCTTCGACCCGGCCAGGGACTTTGTGGCGGTAGCCGGTTTCGCCACTTTCGTCAATGCGCTGGCGGTGTCGGGCGGCACCCCGGCCAAGTCGGTCAACGACTATGTGGCCTGGGTGCGCAGCCAGGGAGCGGGCAAGGGCACGGTGGGCGTACCGGCGCCGGCCTCGGTGCCCGAATTTCTGGTGAAGGTGGTGGGCCAGAAGTACGGTCTGGACCTGCAGGCGGCCCCCTACCGCGGCAGCGCGCCCATGATGGCCGACATGCTGGGCAACCAGATCGCCTCCGGGGTGGCTTCCATCCCCGACTTCATCGAGAACCACAAGGCCGGCAAGATCCGGGTGGTGGCCGTGATGGGCAGCGCGCGGCAGGCGGTGATGCCCGAGGTGCCGACCTTCGCCGAACTGGGTCTGGCCGGTTTTGAAGACATCCCCTACTACGGTTACTTTGCCCCGGCCGGCACGCCCAGGGCCGTGATCGACCGCTTTTCCGAGGCCCTGGCCAGGGTGCTGACGCAGCCCGACGTGCGCAGCCAGCTCACCGCCATGGGCCTGGCCGTGGGCCACATGCCGCCCGAGCAGCTGGCCAGCCGCGAGCGTGCCTATGCCCAGACCTGGGCGCGGGTGATCAAGGCCAGCGGCTTCCAGGCGCAATGAAGCGCCGGGTCTGCGGGGCGGGCCTGTCAGACCCGCGGCCGTTTTCGTGGCGCCGTTTCCATCGATCCGGCGCAACCCCACTGCAATTCAGAAGGAATCCATCATGACCCCCCAAACCTCCCGCGCCATCCGCATCGACCAGACCGGCGGCCCCGAACAGCTCCAGCTCGTCACCGTGCAGGTGGGTGACCCCGGGCCCGGCCAGATCCGCATCCGTCATCATGCGGTCGGCCTCAATTTCATCGATGTCTATCAGCGCAGCGGCCTGTATGCCCTGCCCATGCCGCTGCAGCTCGGCATGGAGGCCGCGGGCGTGGTGGAGGCGGTGGGCGAGGGCGTGACGCACCTGAAGGTGGGCGACCGCGCCGCCTACGCCAGCCAGCCCCCGGGCAGCTACTGCGATCTGCGGGTGATGCCGGCCACCTGCGTGTGCCGGCTGCCGGACGCGATCTCCTTCGAGACCGGTGCCGCGATGATGCTCAAGGGCCTGACCGCCCAGTACCTGCTCAAGCGCACCCTGCCGCAGGGCGGCCTGAATCCGGGTGACTTCGTGCTGTTCCACGCCGCCGCCGGCGGGGTGGGGCTGATCGCCTGCCAATGGGCCCGGGCCATGGGCCTGCAGCTGATCGGCACCGCCGGCTCGGATGCCAAGTGCGCCCTGGCCCGGGAACACGGTGCCGCGCATGTCATCAACTACAGCACGGAGGACTTCCTGGCCCGTGTCAAGGTCATCACCGGGGGCCGGGGCGTCAAGGTGGTGTACGACTCGGTGGGCAAGGACACCTGGGACAAATCGCTGGATTGCCTGGCGCCGTTCGGGCTGATGGCCAGTTTCGGCAACGCCTCGGGCCCGGTGGCGCCGTTCGCCCCTGGCATGCTGGGCCCCAAGGGCTCGATCTACGTCACCCGCCAGACCCTGTTCACCCACATCGCCACGCGCGAAAGCACCCAGGCCATGGCCGACGACCTGTTCGCGGCCGTGACCAGCGGCCAGGTGCACATCCGCATCGACCAGCGTTACCCGCTGGCCGAGGTGCAGCAGGCCCACCGCGACCTCGAGGCGCGCAAGACCACGGGCTGCACCATCCTCACCCTGTGACGCGATCCAGGGGGCGAATGGGGCGAACCGGGCGAATGGGGCGAATGGGGCGAATGGGGCGAACCGTGTGAGCGGCTTGCGGCTACCGGATCCGGGCTGGCTGGCGCAGCGCCGGTTGGCGGCCGACCAGCCACCCCGCATCGGGCGCCACCCCCTGTTCTGGGGGCCCCATGCCATCGGCTCGATCGAGCCGGATTTTGCTCATCAAATCCGGCTCAAATCCCCGTCGGATAAGGATTTGTTGCTACAAGAAACGGAGCATCAGGGTCAGGCCGCCTGGCGGCTGCGCGACGGTCCGGGCGACGGCCTGGGGCAGCTGGCTCAGCAGCTGCGCGAGATCAGCCCCTACGTGCGGCGGCAATGGCGCGATGAGGCGCTGGCGGTGTGGGGCCCGGATGGCGCGCCGCTGGGTGCGGTGGAGCGCGGTGCCGTGCGGCCGCTGGGGATCGCGACCCAGGCGGTGCACCTGGTGGGCCGGTCCCGATCGGGCGGCTTCTGGGTGCAGCAGCGGGCGCTGGACAAGGCCAACGACCCCGGCCTCTGGGACACGCTGATGGGTGGCATGGTGTCGGCCCAGGACACGGTGCAGTCGGCGCTGGCCCGTGAAACCTGGGAGGAAGCCGGCCTGCGGCTCGATGCGCTGGGCGGATTGCAGCGCGGCGGGCGCGTGACCCTGCGCCGGCCCACGGGGGCGGGCACCGCAGGCTACATGGTGGAGCACATCGACTGGTACCAGGCCTGGCTGCCCGACGGGCTGGAGCCGGAAAACCAGGATGGCGAGGTGGCTGGGTTCGACCTGCTGGCCCCCGAGGCCCTGGTGGCCCGCCTGGAGCAGGACGCGTTCACCCTGGAGGCATCGCTGATCCTGGCGGCCGCCCTGGGTTGACGCTCACTCGGGGGCTGCGGGCTTTCCGGCGAGATCCAGCACAGGCTGGCGCAAGCGGTTGGGGGCCAGCGCGCCGGCCGAGTCCAGAATCGGGTAAGCGATCGAGCAGATGTGCGAGTTGATGCGCTTGAGGTCGCTGATCATGTCCAGGTGCAGCGAGCTGGTCTCCATGCTCTGCGGCGTCTTGACGGCCAGCCGCGCCAGATGGTTGGCTGCGTACTCCCGCTCCAGATCGCGAAACCGCGTTTTTTCTTCCAGCAGGCGCTGGGCGTCGCGCAGCGTCCCGTTCAGGAACACGCTCATGCCCAGCCTCAGGTTGTCGATCAGGCGCTGGTGCAGCTCGGCGATTTCGGCCATGCCGGCGTCTGAAAACTCGCGTCCCGGGTTGATTTTCTTGTCTTCCACATCGATCAGCACCCGCTCCACGATGTCGCCGATCTGCTCCATGTTGATGGTGAAGCTGATGATGTCGGTCCAGCGCCGGCCTTCCTCTTCGCTCAGCGCCTCGCGCGAGATCTTGGTGAGGTAGTACTTGATGTCGGAGTACAGCTCGTCCACCTGATCGTCCATGCGCTGCAGTTCCTGGGCCAGGGCACGGTCGTTCTGCCGGATCACCTGCAGCACCCCCACCAGCATGGTCTCCACCACGTCGGCCTGGTGCATGGCCTCACGCACCGCGCAGGAGATGGCCAGCGAGGGCGTGGCCAGCGCCGACGGGTCCAGATGCCGCTGCCGTCCCACCACCGTGCTGCGTGCGGCCTTGGGCAGCCAGGCGCTGACCCAGCCGGCCACGATCTGGGTCAGCCCGATGAACAGCAGCCCCACCATCGCGTTGAAGGCCAGGTGGGCCAGCACCACGACGCTGGCCGCATCGCCGATCCGGGGCGCGACCTCGTGCAGCCACAGTCCCGTGAGCGGGGCCGCGATCAGCAGGCCCAGCGCCTTGAACACCAGATTGCCCAGCGGGACCTGGCGCGACTCCACATTGCTGCCCAGCGTGGTCAGCACCGCCAGCGCGCCGCTGCCCAGGTTGGCGCCGAGCACCAGGCCCATGGCCACATCCAGGGGCACCACGCCGCCGCTGGCCAGGGTGGCCGTCAGCAGCACGATGGCCAGGCTGCTGTAGCTGAGGATGGCCAGCAGCGCACCCGCGGTGATTTCCAGCAGCAGGTCGCTGCCCAGCGAGCCCAGCAGGGTCTTGACGGCCGGCGACTGGGTCAGCACGGCGGCCGATTCCGTCACCAGCCGCAGCGCCAGCAGCATCAGCCCCAGACCGATCAGCACCCGGCCCACCCGTCCGACCGTGGTGGCCGGGCGCGCGATGAAGAGCACCACACCGAAGAAGATGAACAGCGGCGACAGCCAGGACAGGTCGCGCGAGAACAGCACCGCCATCAGGCTGGTGCCGATGTCGGCGCCCAGCATCACCGCCAGCGCCGAGGGCAGGCTCATCAGGCCCTGGCCCACGAACGAGGCCACGATCAGGGCGGTGGCGGTGCTCGACTGCAGCAGCGCCGTCACGGCAACGCCGGAGGCGGCTGCGCTGAGCCGGTTGCGCACGCTGTGCGCCAGCACCTTGCGCAGATTGGCTCCGAGCACCCGCAGCACCCCCGTGCGGACCATGTGGGTGCCCCAGACCAGCAGGGCGATGGCGGCCAGCAGATTGAGCAGGTGCGTCAAGACGGCCCTCCCGGTTCCGGATTCAGCGGCTGCGCCGGACCCGGAGCAACTCGTCCAGGATCAGGCAGGCAGCCCCCAGCGTGATCGCGCTGTCGGCCAGGTTGAAGGCGGGAAAGTGCCCGCCGGTGAAGAGCAGGCTGAGCCCGCTCCAGTGAAAGTCCAGAAAATCCACCACGTAACCATACACCATGCGGTCGATCAGGTTGCCGATGGCTCCCCCCAGGATGCAGCTCAGGGCAAAACTGAAGAGCCGCTGGCCCGCGTGGGCGCGCAGCAGCCAGAGGATCAGGCCCACCGCCAGCAGCCCCACCGCGGTGAAGAACCAGCGCTGCCAGCCGGAGGCCTGGGCCAGCAGCGAAAAGGCCGCGCCGCTGTTGTGCACCCGCACCAGGTTGAAGAAGCGGGTCACGGCTTGGCCCTGACCCAGCTCGAAAGAACCCACCACCAGCAGCTTGGTGAACTGGTCGGCCAGCACCAGCAGCAGGGCCAGCCCGAGCCAGCGCCACAGGCTGGCTGGCTTGCCCCCTCCGCCGTGATGGGCGGATGCGCGTGCGGCGCCGCCCCGGGGCGCGGCCCGGCTGGCGCGCGCCATCAGGCGTGCAGCCGGGTTTCACCGGCACCAGAGAGATTGCCGATACAGCGTCCGCACAGGCTGGGGTGGGTGGCATCGCGGCCCACATCGCTGCTGTAATGCCAGCAGCGTTCGCATTTGACGCCCTCCGCGCTGCCGGCCTGCACCGTCAGCGTGTCGGCGGCCTGCAACCGCACCTGCGAGGTCATGAAGACGAATTTCAGGTCCGCCCCCAGGCTCTGCAGCAAGTCCAGATCGGCCGGCGGCGCGCCGATGGTCAGGCTGGCCTGCAGGGCCGAGCCCACCTGCCCGGCGCTGCGCAGGGCCTCGATCTCCTTGTTGGCCACTTCCCGGATCTGGCGCAGCCGGTCCCATCGGGCCAGCAGGGCCTCGTCCGGCGCGGGCAGGTCGAGGAAGGTCTCGATGAAGACCGAAGCCCGAACCGCCTGCGGCAGCTTGCCCGCCGCACCCAGCACCGCCCAGGCTTCCTCGGCGGTGAAGCTCAGAAATGGCGCCATCCAGCGCAGCATGGCCTGGGTGATCTGCCACAGGGCCGTCTGGGCGCTGCGGCGCGCCAGCGAGTCGGGTGCGGTGGTGTACAGCCGGTCCTTCAGCAGGTCCAGGTAAAACGCGCCCAGGTCCTCGGCGCAGTAGATCTGCAGCTTGGCCACCACCGGATGGAATTCGTAGGCCCGGTAGTGCGCCAGGATGTCGGCCTGCAACCGGGCTGCGTGAGCGATGGCGTAGCGATCGACGCTCAGCAGCTGATGGGGCGGCACGGCGTCGTGCGCCGGGTCGAAATCGCTCACATTGGCCAGCAGGAACTTGAGGGTGTTGCGCACCCGGCGGTAGATGTCCACCACCCGCGCCAGGATGCGGTCGTCGATGCCCAGATCGCCCGAATAATCGGTGCTGGCGCACCAGAGCCGGATGATCTCCGCCCCCAGCTTGTCGCTGACCTCCTGGGGCGCGACCACGTTGCCCAGGCTTTTGCTCATCTTGCGGCCCTGGCCATCGACGGTGAATCCGTGGGTCAGCAGGCCGCGGTAGGGCGCACGGTCGACCATCGCGCAGGCCGTCAGCAGAGAGCTGTGGAACCAGCCCCGGTGCTGGTCGTGGCCTTCCAGGTACAGGTCGGCTTCGGGTCCCTGCGGATGACCGCTGCCCGGATGCGAGGTCTTGAGCACGGTGGTGTGGGTGGTGCCGGAGTCGAACCACACCTCCAGGATGTCGTGGCTCTTGTCGTAGTGGGGGGCGTCGGCTGCGCAGCCCAGGCGACCCAGGATGTCCTCGCTGCCGGCCTTGCTCCAGGCCTCGATGCCGCCGGCCTGCACCATGTCGGCGGCCAGGTCCATGATGTCCAGGGTGCGCGGGTGCAGTTCGCCGGTCTCCCGGTGGGTGAAGAAGGGCAGCGGCACGCCCCAGCTGCGCTGCCGGCTGATGCACCAGTCGGGACGGTTGGCGATCATGTCGCGCAGCCGCGTGCGGCCGCTTTCCGGGTAGAACGCCGTCTCGTCGATGGCCGCAAGCGCCGTCTGGCGCAGCGTGCGGGGCGCCTTGTCCACCGTGAACACCCCCACGCCCTCGTCCATGCGCACGAACCACTGGGCGGCGGCCCGGTAGATCACCGGTGTCTTGTGGCGCCAGCAATGCGGGTAGCTGTGCTGGAGCGGACCGGTGGCGAACAGCCGGTCGGCCTCGCCCAGCACCTCGATGATGCGCGGGCAGGCCTTCCAGATGTTGAGCCCGCCGAACAGGGGCAGCTCGGCCGCGTACTGCCCGTGGCCCAGCACCGGGTTCAGGATGTCGTCGTAGGCCAGTCCGTGGGCCACACAGCTGTTGAAGTCCTCCACCCCATAGGCCGGCGCCGAGTGGACGATGCCGGTGCCGTCCTCGGCGGTGGCGTACTCGGCCAGATAGACCGGACTCAGGCGGTCGTAGCCCGCGTCCACCGCCGCCAGCGGATGCCGGAAGTTCAGGCCACCGAGCGCTTTTCCGGGCGTGCGGGCCAGCACGTCACCGGCGAGCCGGTAGCGCGCCAGGCAGCTCTCGACCAGCGAATCGGCCAGCACCAGCAGACCGCGCGGCGTGTCCACCAGGGCGTAGACCAGCTCAGGGTTGAGGTTGAGCGCCTGGTTGGCCGGGATGGTCCATGCCGTGGTGGTCCAGATCACCGCATAGGACGCGCGGGCCGACCCGTCCGGGCCGGCGGGCAGGGCATCCAGCCCGAAGGCTGTCGCCAGCCGGTCCGGCTCGGCGCAGGCGAACCCCACATCCAGCGTCTGGGATGCCTTGTCGGCGTACTCGATCTCGAATTCCGCCAGCGAGGAGCCGCAATCGAAGCACCAGTAGACCGGCTTGAGCCCGCGGTAGACGAAGCCTCGCTCCACCACCCGCTTGAAAGCCCGGATCTCCGCCGCCTCGTTCACGAAGTCCATGGTGCGGTACGGGTGCTCCCAGTCTCCCAGCACCCCCAGCCGCCTGAAATCGGTCCGCTGCTGCTCGATCTGTTCGGTGGCGAAGGCCCGGCTGCGGGCCTGCATCTCGTCGCGCGGCAGGTGGCGGCCGTGCAGCTTCTCGATGGCATTCTCGATGGGCAGTCCGTGGCAGTCCCAGCCCGGGATGTAGCGCGCGTCGTAGCCCATGAGCTGGCGCGACTTGACGATCATGTCCTTGAGGACCTTGTTGGCCGCGTGCCCGATGTGGATCTTGCCGTTGGCATACGGGGG